>JABSSR010000021.1 GCA_013213965.1 Verrucomicrobiales bacterium
TCACTGTTCCAGTCAGCGCCCCAGTGCGCACTGTGCAGGAATCCACCGTTACGGATACCATGGTGGATACCCTGACTGGGCTGACCGAAAAGGAAACGCTCACCGTCCAATGCCGAAGGCTTGATCCATGCAGTCATGGTGTAGCTTCCGTCGCCTGCGTCACGAATTTGTGAATTCATATCGATGCTAGGGACGCGAAAGTGTCCTCCGTCGAGTTGGGCGGCAGAGCCTGGTGAAGCTCCGGTAGGAGCACCGCCATCAACAAAATCAACAAGATCAGTCGCGGTAGCTAGGTTGTCATTAAAGCTTTGGTCAGACGTTGTGACTGACTTGCCTTCGAAGTCGTAGTAAGCGATAGGAATAGGGAGTCCTGCAACGCTGTTAGGGTTTGTTGGATCTGATCCATTAGCAATTTCAGTACCATCATTGAATCCATCACCGTCCGTGTCCGATTCCTGCGGGTCCGTCCCAGCCTGAAATTCATCTTCATTGGTGAGTCCGTCCTGGTCAGGATCGGCTTCCGGGTCATCGATATCGTTCTTATCTTCCCACCAATCAGGTAATCCGTCATCATCATCATCAGTTCCTTCAAGGTCGATTGGGCTCGCGCCTCCTTGAGCGAGTGTAAAAATGTCTTCTGTGGATAAGACTTCGTCCCAGATAGCGATTTCATCAATGAGTCCATGATACCCGTCTCCGCCACCATTGCTTCCACCAATTATCAGATTTCCGCTTCCTTTAGGTGCACTTTTGTTGCCTTCCCAGTCAACGGTACCGTCAAGGTAGATCTTGCCGATGTCAGATCCTCCGTCATAGGTCCATGCTGCGTGAATCCAGCCGTCCTCATCTTCTGCCAAGTAGCTATTAAGGTTTGTCGCACCATTGGTGTCCGCTCCCCAATGAGCTTGATGCAGGAATCCGTTGTTACGGATACCGTTGTGGATTCCCTGACTTGTCTGACCGAAGAGGAACTTGTTACCACTGAGGTCACTAGGTTTGAGCCATGCAGTGAAGGTGTAGCTGCCCGTGCCATTAATAATATTACCTAAGCCTATGCCTGGGACGTTCAAGAGTCCGTTCTGAAAAAAGGCTGCGGTTGCAGGGCTGGATCCTCCGGGCGCTCCGACATTGATTCCGAGAGTGGTCTGCCCAGGACTAGTCACTTCCGCATCATTGCCTTGATCGCTCTTATCAGTTACTATATTTTCTTTATCACCTTCGAAGTCGTAATAAGCAATTGGTGTAGGGGTCTGAGATTTTGCATTCACTATCAGCAAAATCATCAGTCCGGTGAAAAAAGTTGAGCGTAATTGATTAATCATTTTATACGAATGAAATTTCTACCTTAGATAGTACTACTTCTTACCCGCATGAATCAATAATTTGCTGATAACATTTTATTAATGTTTATCCTGATTTTCTTCAGTACTGTCTTTTAATGCTCTATAAAACAAAAAACCGTCACCTAATGTGACGGTTTTTTGCTCTATTCCCTATAAAAGAATGATTATTATTTGTCCCGTTGAAAAGTATCACGATTACTTCCCTCGGTATTTTCCTCACCAGATCCATCATTTGAGTCCGTTGTTTCGGGTTTGGATTCTGGTTCTGGTGCTGAAGAATCCTTACCGATCACTGTGGCAATACTGCCTTTTTCAAATTCAATCTTTACATTGTTATCGACCTTAACGGTGACGCTTTGCTTTTTCACGCTAGTCACTAGTCCGTGAATTCCTCCTGCAGTGATAACTTTGTCCCCAACTTTCATAGCCTCTACCTGTGATCGGAGTTTTTTTTGTTTCTGTTTTTGAGGCCGAATCAAAAGAAAATAAAAGATAACAAATATCAGTATTAGCGGTAAGAAGGATGTCAGCCCTCCTCCAGAAGCTGCTTGTCCTTCGGCCTGTGCGGTTAAGTAGAAAAGTGTATTAGATAAGTTCATCGGGATAATCAGTTGTGATTTTTTTGCCTTTGTTTGACAGGTATTGTGAACCTAAGGAGAAGTAAATCAACTATCAATAATTGTTGAGAAAGTTGCTATTATTTTTTCTCGTAGTTTTCTTGTAATTCTTTCCGCAATTTTTCAAATTCCCCACGTTCTATAGAGTTCCGTGCTCGCTCGAGTAGATCTATATAATAATAGAGATTGTGGAGAGTAGTTAATCGTATTCCTAGAATTTCTTCAGATTTTATCAGATGCCTAATGTAGGCACGGCTAAATCCGTTGCGACATGAATAACATGCACATTTTTCTTCTATGGGTAGGGGATCAGAAGCGAATCGTTGATTTTTCAAATTCAGTGTTCCGTGAGATGAGTAGACTGTCCCGGTTCTGGCAACCCGGGTCGGAAGGACACAGTCAAACATGTCGATGCCTCTGGCGATCATTTCTATCATTTGGACTGGCGTCCCTAGCCCCATGGCGTATCTGGGTTTATCTTCCGGTAAGAAAGGGACAGAGTTTTCAACGGCTGCTATCATTTCTTTTTCCGGTTCCCCAACGCTGACTCCGCCAACAGCGTATCCATCAAATCCCAATTCAACAAGTCCCTTGGCGGATCGTTCTCTTAGGTCGGGGTAAATAGATCCCTGGACGATTCCGAAGTGGAGTTGTCTATCGGAACTTTTTCCAGCCAAAGGTTCATTGATGCTTATCCATTCTTTGCAACGATCAGCCCATCGCAAAGTGAGCTCTCCGCTCCTCTCAGCATATTTTTCATCACAAGGGTAGGGGGGGCACTCGTCAAATAGCATTACTATATCTGAACCGAGTCCGGCCTGAATTTCCATCGATGTTTCCGGTCCTATGAATGTAGGGGAGCCGTCCAGATGATTTTGAAAGTGAACCCCCTCTTCAGTGATCTTTCTCATTTTTGCTAAGGACCAGACCTGAAATCCTCCACTATCTGTTAGGATCGGCAGGTCCCAGTTCATGAATGAGTGTAGGCCTCCCATTCTTTTGATTATTTCAATGCCCGGACGAACAAAAAGATGATAAGTGTTTCCGAGTATGATCTGAACTTGCAAATTCTTTAACTCGTGTGGGCTTACGGATTTTACAGTGCCCTGTGTTCCTACGGGCATGAAAATTGGAGTCTCTACAATGCCATGCGCAGTTTTAAGCTGTCCGCGTCTAGCGAATGATTCAGGATCGGTATGTAGAATTTCAAACACGCTGTCGAACCTTAACGCTAGCATCATTTTCGGCAAGTGACCCTTATTTTACTGTATAATTATTCCTTAATACTTTTTAATGGGCTTCGGTTTGATGCTCACTTTATCCAGTGCTAGCTTAAGTTAACCATAAATTCCCTCAGTTTTTATTGGTTTTATTATGGTATGATCATTCAATTCCAGAAGGTTACTATTTTATTAAAGTGGCTGATATTGGTAATTGCTTTTTACCCAATAATTAGTCAGTCGGATTCTGTTGCTCGGAAGTGGAATGAGCAGAACCTGAATGCGATTCGTCTTGATGTTCCTCATCCTCCAGTTCATGCGAGGAATCTTTTTCATGTTTCGGTAGCGATGTGGGATGTCTGGGCTGCTTTTGACGATGTTGCGATAGGTTATCTGCATAACGAAACAGCAGTTGTGCCTGATGTTAAAGGCGACGGTATAGATCCTATGGATGTTGAAATGGCTAGGGAAGAAGCGATAAGTTTTGCTGCATACAGAATCCTTAGATCCCGTTATCAGAATTCTGTACAGGCTCAGGTAACTAAAGATGCTCTGATCAATCAAATGGTAACTCTTGGTTATGATGAATCGAACAATTCAACTGAAGGTGACTCTCCTGCCGCTTTGGGTAATAGGATAGCTAATACCGTCCTTTCTTTTTCTTGGAACGATGGATCGGGTGAAGCAGAAGGTTATCTGGATCTGACTTATGTACCGGAAAATGACGCCTTGCCTCTTGATGAGCCTAAGTTCACATTGCTGACCACATCAGATCCAAATCGTTGGCAGCCTTTGGCATTTGGAGATTTTGCTCTGACACAGAACGGGATTGAAACGGATCTTATTCAAACTTTTCAAGGTTCTCAGTGGTTTATGGTTCGTCCTTTTGCCTTAAGAAGAAAAAATCCTGGTGGCCTTTATGATGATCCTGGATCTCCCCCCATCTTAGGGGCATCAGGAGATCAAAAATTTAAAGATAACATTAATCAAGTTATACGATATAGTAGTTGGCTTGATCCAAGGGACCAAGTTGAAATTAATATTTCTCCCCAAGTTTATGCAAATAATACACTTGGGAGAATGGACGGAAAAGGGCACGGTAATAATCCCGTCACTGGTGACCCTTATCAGGATAATAGAGTTCTCAGAGCAGATTATGGTAGAGTCATTGCTGAGTTTTGGGCTGATGGACCTGAGTCTGAGACGCCTCCAGGCCATTGGAATGTGGTTGCCAATGAAGTAGCTGATCATCCAAAAATGACCCGTAGAATTGAAGGAACTGGGCCTATGGTTAATAATTTAGAATGGGATGTTAAATGTTATTTTGCAATGAATGGGGCTCAGCATGATGCGGCGACAGCGGCCTGGACCTGTAAAAGGATATATGACTATGGGCGTCCGATTTCGATGTGTCGTTACATGGGTTTAAAGGGACAATCAACAGATGTAGGAAGTCCAGGATCCTTTGCGGAGCGAACTTATGATCCTGAAGGATTAAAGCTTGAATCTGGCTTAATTGAAATAGTGACTCCAGAGACTGTACTTCCCGGTGAGCGTCATGAGCATTTGTCTTCAAGTATAGGATCAATTGCTATATTTGCTTGGTCAGGAGAACCCGATGATCCAGAAGCTGAGCTGGGTGGCGTTAATTGGATTCCAGCAATGAATTGGCTCCCTTATCAGCGTGACACGTTTGTGACTCCCGCTTTTGCTTCATACGTTTCTGGGCACTCCTGTTTTTCTAGAGCAGGCGCTGAGATTATGACAAAAATGACGGGCAGTCCTTATTTTCCTGGAGGCTTTAAAGAATATTTAATACCGAAAAACTCCCTTGAATTTGAGTATGGACCTACTGAGGATGTTAAATTGCAATGGGCAAGTTATTATGATGCTTCAGATGAGGCCGGTATTTCTAGGTTGTGGGGAGGTATTCATGTTTCGGCAGATGATTTACCTGGACGTGTTATGGGATCTCGTGTTGGTCTTCGCGCTTACGAATTGGCAAGAAAATATTGGGACGGAAGTATAATTGAAGAACCTGTCCAATTTTCCTTTTTGCGAGATAGAACGCCGGCAAAAGTCACTCTTAAATGGGACCGCACAATTGGTTTGTTTTATAAGGTGCAGTCATCATTTGATCTAGCCAACTGGTGGGATGAAACCGAATGGATCAGAGCTGAAGATATTTGGGGTAAATTTGAAGATGTAAAGCCGTCACCAGAAAGAGCTTTTTACCGTGTTTTGCGTGCGATTAACGGTTCCTGAGATTTTGTTTTTCTAGCAATATTAGCCAGTCCCAGGGAAGGGGAGACTTCATCCATTTTGGAGGCTTTGAGAATTCAGTTGACCAAGGGTATGTGATTTTTTCTGTGCTTTTTATTTTGAATCCGAACCTGTGTGCAAGACAAATTAATTCCTCTTTTAAATAATGTTTGGTAGGGATTCCTCCGCAATTAATTATGCCTCCTCTGGAAATTATTTTACCGTTTTTGTCTTCTGTTTCGAACCCTTCAGTCAATGCTTGCTTTGAAGAGTCTCCGTTCCTGACGTTCCACTCGACGAGTCGATACTTTGAATAAAGAGCCGATTCTAGAGAAGGAACAACTAAAACTAAATGCCCTGATGTCCGGACAGATTTTCGCACATTGCGCCAAATATTTTCTCGGTCACCAATTGAGGAGCTCAGAATGGCATTAATGCAGAGAGCAATATCGAATGGTCTCATTTTTGGTGCGGATGTTCGAAGGTCGCACACATTATAATCAAGATTGTGAAGATGCTTGTGAGATTTTTTTGCCTCGTTTATCATTTCTTTTGAATAGTCACATGCCTGAACGCCCCTGAAGTGATTGGCGAGCAGTGGCAGGAATTTTCCGGTTCCACAACCAAGATCGACTGCGGTCTTTTTTCCCCCTCCTAATCTTTTAATGATTGATCCGATTCTACCATCCTGATCGTTATCATAAACGCTGAGAATATTTTCGTCGTAATCAGATGCGGGAACTTTCCAATCTTCAGCTTCCATGAAGTTATTTATTGAGATCTTATTTTGAGTATTTAAGTAGACCAAGAGAGTCTAGAAAAGAGTCCATCTTTTTCACTGTATCAGTGTATGCAGATCCATCATCTCTCCCAAAGTTAAAGAAACCATGTTTTTGCCCATCATAAGTATGCAGTTCGCATCGCAGTCCAAGTCCATCCATTTTCTTTTTGAATTGAAGGACATTATTAAGGGGTACTGTTGTGTCTGCAGTTCCATGAAAAATGCAGGTAGGTGGTGTTCTCTTATTAATATGATGTAACGGAGAAATTTTTTTCCAGTTCTTCCCTAAGCGATTATTGCCATAACCTGAAGGAGAGGTGTCACAGACTGGATTGAAAAGAATTAGGGCAGCAGGTACAGAGGAGAACTTAAGTTTTCCTGATTCGAACCCAGTGACAGTTCCTGTACAGGCGGCTACGTGCCCTCCAGCCGAGCCGCCCGCAGCGACTACCTTATTTGGATCTATCCCGAGAAGATTAGCATTCGTACGGACCCACCGAATTGCAGATTTACCATCTTCTACGCACTGCACCGGTTCTGCGCCGTGACTTTTTTTGGTCCGATATTCAGCACTTATTGCGATCAAACCTTTTTTAGATAGGTGTTGGCAGTGTGGGTAAAATTGTTTTGGAGTACCGCCGGTCCAGCCTCCTCCAAAGAAGAAAACAATCGCTGTTCTTTTATCAGACCTTTTCCATTTTTCAGGTTTAAAAACGTGAAGATCTATACTTGAGTCTTTGAATTTTTTGAATTCAACTTTCTGATCAGGACTATTTGATTGAGCGTAAAGAATCTTTGAAGTCAGTAAAAGAGTAAGTATGTACAGCGCTTCCCTATTCATTCTCAGTATGCTGAGAAAGATTTTTTTGTTTTGCAAGCAAGCATGGAAATATTCGCTAATGAGGCTTACCGATCCTATACAAATGATTTATAGAATTTTTATCTAGTGAACGCCCGAAGACTGCTAGTTCATCAATTCTACCTATGAAGTATCTGATAGGAGTTCTTCCGTTTGAAATTTTTATACTGGAATTTCCAATTTCTGCGTTACCAAATTTCATGGAAGTTAAACCGTCTTTCGGGAACTTATGTTCTGATATTTTCCGAGAATTTAAATAGTGGATGACTTTCTTTTCATTGGTATTACAAACACTGACAAGGTGAAGCCACTTACCGAGCATGTTTCGGTTAAGTATTGCTGAAGAAGTAAAAACATGATTTCTTTTATTTTGATCGTTCTGTATTTTGAGTGTGATTTGTCCTTTGGGAGTCAGTGCCCAGTCCATAGAATTACTTGATTTTTCACTGCTTGAGAGGAGTGAGGTTGTGCGTCTGGGTATTGCATCCAAGCGGATCCATAGTGAAAGAGTGATTGTTTGGTAAGGTTCAGTGGATTGAAAATGAACTCGGTCGCTTGGGCTTTTAAATTCAAGGCTGCCCTTGGATGGCCATCTACCGTTTGTCCATCGGCATCCGACAATGGCCCCGTGGGAGAATTGGTTTTGAAATGAGGCTTGGTTCACTAGGCTACGTTCACGAGGTCCTTGCCCGTCAAAGGTATAGAGAGCTAATATATCCTCATCTGCTCGCATCTCTTCAATTAAGTCTTGCCATTTCTGATGGCGCAATGTCGAATTTTCAAGTGACGTTTGTGCAAGTTCCGGATATGAAATAAAAGCCATAGAGTTAGCTGGAATTTTCTGAATACTATTAGGTTGAATGCGGACAGCTTCTCCGGCTTGAAGAGAACGCAAAGTTTTCGAGTTCTGCTTAATTGAATCTTCATAAATATCTACCAATCCACTAAAGCAATGCACTTCAGTTAAATGCCCGTCTTCCTCAATATTCATTCCAAATTCTGTTCCTAAATCGATGACTTCGATTTGAGGTGTTGATACACTGAATCCACAGGCTTGCGGTGGCACCTGAGCTCTGAGGCGGCCTCCTCGAAGGATTGCACTGTTCTCTGAGGTGAGTTCAAAAATAGCAGGTCCTTCAAGTATAACTCTTGCTCCTGAGTAGAACTCTATTGCTGTGATTCCTGATTCAAGAATAATCTCTCCAGGATAAAGAATTCCATTTGTTTTTGTTGGTTGCATTCCGTTATCCACGAAATTTGCACCCACTGATTCCATGAGAATGGCCAGTCCGTCATGAGTGATTATTTCGCTCTCTGTGGCCTTTGCCTCGCTTGGGGCAATGCTGACACGTTTATTTAAGAGAACTGATAGGGAACCTGCAAATATCAGGACGATAGCGGCAACCGCTATCCATGGTAGAGGCTTCCAGCTTGGAGTGAGTATCTGCTTAGTTGACTGGCCCTTATAAAATTGTGATGTTGATTGTGAGATTTGAATGGGTACCGTATTACTGCTAATTTCGAGCGGTGTTTTAGCTCCCAATTCTAGGTCCATTTGTACACACAATTCAGTGTAGTCTAGATAGAATTCACAGGCTTCAGGATCTCCGGAAAGAATACTCTCAATTCGCCTTAATTCTTCTTCGTTTGCGACGCCATCGTGGAGCTTTGAAATGAGTATTTCGAGCTCTGTAAACCTATCTTCTGATTTCCTCATTATGGTGAATTTTGTCTAATACTGAAAGTCTAATATGTCTCAACTCGTTTGAATTGCAGTGAGTGTTTTTTCGACACATAACATTAGGTTGTGACGAATACGGTAAAGAGTTTGTGAAATGGCTCCGACAGTTCTTTTCTGATCCGCTGCGATCTTTTTAACTGAAGCTCCAGGCTTGTATCTCTCTTCTACGAGGATGCGATGATTTTCAGATAGTTTTAACATGCAACTTTTCAGTGCTTTGATTCTGTCAGCGGCAGCGTCCTGAGCTATACGCTCGTCATTGCGTTCGGATAGATAATCAAGGATTTCATCATTAAAGACCAATTTTTCTCTGGCCATTTTTCTTCTAAAAGAGAGAACATGGAAATAAGCGACTTTACATGCCCATGCGTTGAAATTAGTTCCCTCTTCAAAAGTGCCTGCCTTTTTCCAAATCGTGATGTTAGTTTCTTGTAAAAGGTCTCGTGCCCTGTTGCGGTCTGGAATTAAAGTCAGCAAGTAACCGTACACTGGTCCCTGTGCCTCTGTGAGGAGTCGGACAAACTCTTCGGAATCTGACTTCATAAATTAAGAGAATATTCTAGATGTTCATTAATATATGTTCAAATCAATGAAAATCTAACTCAAGGGTTTTAAGGATGATTATTTTTATATTGGAAGCTTTGTTTCATTCGAGCATGATAAGTGATGAATGGTAATTAATGAATGGAAGTTAATAATAGAAACCATTTTATATTTTTGATCTGCCTCTTTTGTTTTGTTGGCTGTCTGCAGCTTTTAAGGGCGGATGAAAAAACAAGCCCGAAAGAACATTGGGCTTTCCAATCTATAAAACGTTCGCCCGTTCCTGAGACAGCTGCAGGTGATCCTATTAGATGGTTCATTTCAAAGTCCCTCAATAAAGAAAAAATCGATTTGTCTTCATCCGCGGATCGTCGTGATTGGGTTCGTAGGTTGTATTATAACCTGATAGGACTTCCTCCAAGTTACACTAAGCTTGTAACGTTGGGCGGTGATGCACGATCTGACTCCGAACTTTCACAGGATTTAGTAGATGAATTGCTTGGCTCGCCTAGGTATGGAGAACACTGGGCTCGGCTTTGGCTCGATGTCGCTAGATTTTCTGATACAAAAGGATATGCGTATGGATCTGAAGAATTTAATTTTCCACATGCTTGGCTTTACCGTGACTGGGTCATTGGTGCTTTTAATAAGGATCTCTCATATAAAAAATTTATTCTAATGCAATTAGCAGCTGATCTGATGCTGGCTCAGGGGCTTTGTGATCGATCTGATTTGGCGGCGATGGGATACCTTACTCTTGGCAGGAGGTTTATTAGTGTTGAGCCGGATATTATAGATGATCGGATTGACGTTGTTACGCGTGGGTTGATGGGTCTTACAGTGTCATGTGCCCGTTGCCATGATCACAAATTTGATCCAATACCTACAAAAGATTATTATGCCCTTTACGGTGTCTTCAAAAGCTCTCACGAAGAACTCACTGCTCTGGACCTTCAAAAATCTGGACCCTTGGCCGAGTTAAACAAAAAGAAGCATTCACTTGCTCAAGAATTTGAAAAGAAAGCGCTCGAGCTTGAATCACGATTTTTGGTTCGTGCTGGGGAATATATGTTGGCGTCCCTTAAAATTGAGGAGGTTCCTCCTCCTGATTTTGCAGAAATCATCGAAAAGGATGACCTGAATCCAGCTCAGATCCGTCGCTGGTATGAGTATTTGATTCAGAATGATCGCAAAATGGATCCGATTTTTGTGCCATGGCTGGCCTTGGCAAAGCTAAATGAAAAGACCTTTGCGGGAAATGCCTCAAAAATTTTAGATGATCTTTCCAACGCCAATGAGCTTGTAATTTCCAAGCTTCGTGAGGGGCCTTTAATGAGTATGTCTGATGTGGCCAATGATTATGCTGAACTTTTTCAATCCGTTGGAACAATAGCTCAAAGTTCGGTCGATAAGAAACAATTAGTCAATGTTGTTTCTGGTAAAGGGTCGCCGATTAGAGTTCCAAGGGATTACATTCATGATGTGGAGTGGTTGTTCGATGAAGGATCCAAGACGCCCCTGACGAAAAAATTAGCAGATATTGAACGTGAAATTATCAAGCTTGGCAAAGTGGCTCCTCATTCTCTCATTTTGGCTGATCGGTCTGTTCCTTTAAATGTTAATGTTTTTAATCGTGGCGATTATTCAAACCAAGGCAAACACGTTGAACGTGGTTACTTGTCTATGTTTAGCAAAGGGAACCGGATTAAATTTACTAAGGGTTCGGGTCGACTTGAATTGGCTAGAAAGATTACTTCAAACGATAACCCTCTAACTGCCAGGGTTATCGTTAATCGCATATGGAGATTTCATTTTGGTGATGGGTTGGTTGAAACTGAAAGTGATTTTGGTATGAGGAGTCGTGCCCCGAAACATCCTGAACTTCTTGATTTTCTTGCGTCTGAACTGATTGATTCAGGTTGGTCAATCAAACATATCCAGCGACTCATTGCGACCTCTTCAGTGAGCCGGATACTTTCTTCGTCATTCCCTGCCAAGGACCCAGAGAATCGTCTCTTGTCTGTTTATCCTCGTAGGCGTTTAAGTTTTGAATCCATGAGGGACACTATGTTATCTATTTCCGGTGAACTTGATTTGCAGAGTGGGGGACCTCCCAAAGAATTGTTTGGTGAAGGAGCTTCGACACGACGGAGTATTTATGGAAAGATTGACAGACAATTTCTTCCTTCAGTTTTGAGAGTCTTTGATTTTGCGAATCCTGAACTGCATGCGCCTAGGAGATATCGGACGAACGTACCTCAGCAGGCCTTATTTTTGATGAATTCAAAGTTCACCATTGAACGGGCAAAGGCTTTATCTCTTAGGGTTGAGAATGACTATCCAAACGGGGATATAAAGGCCAAAATCATTCGCTTCTATGAATATGTTTACTGCAGACGCCCTAATTCAGAAGAGATTAATCAGTCTGTTCTTTTTATTGAAGATTCTGAAAATAACGAGAAAGAGAATCAAAGTTTGGCTAAAGATTGGTCTTATGGATATGGTAAATTTGATGAGGACTCTGGAAAAATTATAAACTACAAGGAATTACCTTCTTTTTATGCTTCTGCTTGGGGTGGTGGATCAAAGTGGCCTGATCCAGTGTTAGGGTGGCTCCGCCTAACTGCTGAGGGTGGTCATGTTGGCAATAGTACTAATCATGCTGCGGTCAGACGCTGGAAATCGTCATTATCTGGACGGATTGAGATAGCAGGATCGATATCTAAGGTGGAGGCATGCGGTGACGGTATCAGAGTGTGGATTTCAAGTGATCGGAAAGGATTAATTGCTAATTGGGAGGTTGAATTTGATAAAGAGCAAATCACTCTTATAAAGGATCTAGAAGTGGAAGAAGGTGAGGTGATTGATTTTATTGTTGATTGTGGAGAGGCGGGTGATTTCTTGTGTGATGGATTCCTTTGGTCGCCTGCTATAAAATCTATGACGAATGAGATATACTGGTCAGCGTCGACTGATTTTTCAGGTAAGGGTAATGATAATGTTAAGCTAAATGCTTGGCAGAGATATGCTCAGGCCTTGTTAATTTCTAATGAAGTGATGTTTTTAGATTAATTTTAATTATCATCGGTATGAAATCTTTTTCTTTTGGTTCAAGCAGACGTAAGTTCCTGCATCGATGTGGCATGGGGATAGGCGCTCTCGGGCTTGAGGGAATTCTCCAAACTGATGGGGCAATGAATCCCGTCAGGAATCATTTCCCAATTAGGGCAAAGAGAGTTATTCATTTTTTCCTGAACGGTGGACCTTCGCATGTTGACACTTTTGACCCGAAACCTTCCTTAAATAAATATGCCGGAAAGGAATTGCCATTTGGTAAGCGTAGGACAGAGCGCAAGACCGGCGCAGCTTTTCCTTCACCTTTCGAATTTAAAAAGTATGGTTCCAGTGGGACAGAATTCAGTAATATCTTTCCTAAGATTGCAGAATTTGCTGATGATATTGCTGTCATCCGATCCATGAAGGCCGAATTACCTAATCATGAGCCTTCACTAATGCTCATGAATTGCGGAGACTCAATTCTGAGCCGTCCAAGTGTTGGGTCGTGGGTCACTTACGGACTAGGTTCAGAAAATAAGAATTTACCATCCTTCGTTGCCATGAGCCCTGGCGGATACCCAATTAAAGGAGCGCAGAATTGGCAGGCAGGTTTCCTTCCAGGAATTTTCCAAGCGACTTTCATTGATAGTAATCATGATAAAGTTGACAAACTCATCGAAAATATAAGGCCTTTAGGTCAAGGTCAGGAGTCTCAAAGGAAGCAACTGGATTTCCTCAATTATTTAAATTCGAACCATCTAAAGGAAAGAGAAGAAGATCAATTACTGAATGCAAGAATACAAAGCTTTGAATTAGCTTATCGTATGCAAATGGACGCGACTGATGCTTTTGATTTGGAGCGTGAGCCAAAATATATACGGGATCTTTATGGGCGACACGTTCATGGAAGACAGACACTGATCGCTCGTCGTCTCCTTGAACGTGGAGTTAGGTACGTTCAATTATGGCATGGGGCCGGACAGCCTTGGGATAATCATGACAAGATCAAAGAAAATCATTCAAAGCTGGCTTCTCAGTTAGATTCTCCGGCGGCTGCACTTCTACAAGATCTTAAGCAACGAGGAATGCTCGATGATACCTTAGTGATTTTTGGAGGTGAGTTTGGCAGGACTCCTACGGTAGAACTCACGGGCAACGGTAAATCTAAATTTGGAAGAGATCATAACCCATACGGTTTTAGTATTTGGATGGCGGGTGGTGGAATTAAGGGAGGCACAGTGTACGGCGCCACGGATGAATTTGGTTTCGAGGCCGTTGAGAATCCAGTCACTGCTCATGACCTTCATGCTACTATATTAAGTCTATTG
>JABSSR010000210.1 GCA_013213965.1 Verrucomicrobiales bacterium
GGGTACTTCTTTTTCGGGTCAAAGTCCTTGGGCCTGGCAATTATGCCCCAGATACCGGTCTTACCGTCACGCCCATTGGCCCTGAAAACCTCAGGAGCTTTCCACCCACTCGCTTCAAGATCGGTGATATAGGATTTCTCTAATTCGCACACAAGGCTCCCGTCCGAGACGCGACGCAACTCATTGACCGGGGCCATGTCTACGCGTGAATACTGATCGATTATATATTTTCGATCAGGAGAATAACTGATGTTGTGCCATCCATTCCCTCCCGTCAGTGCCGTGAACCCTGATCCATCAAAATTGACACGGTAATAGTGCATAAGATAGGGGTCCTGCCCCTTATTCAGGCCCGAGGCCCTGAACCATATCTGTCTGTTTTCTTTGTCAATCCGATCCACGTAACGAACAACAAATTTGCCTCTGGTGATCTGGTTCTTGGTCTTGCCCGTCTTAACATCGATCAGATAGAGGTGCCGCCAGCCATCCTTTTCAGACAGATAAATAATTTCATTTGTCTCATCCACCCAATTGATCAGGGGAACTCCAAGGTCCTTTGGATGCTCTGTCCAGATAAAGGTTTCACTGATCTCATCAATGATATTGCGAAATTTTCCAGTAAAAGTATCCACTTCAATGATGCGTAGCCGTTGATGACCACGATCAATTTTCTGATACCTGAAGTATCGCCCATCCTGAGTCCACCTTAATCGGGGGCCTCTGAAATCAATGAGGCCGACCTCGGGCTTTGTCTGAGTTTTTTTCTCAACATCGAATCGGTTCAGCTCATGCGCAGTGAACTTATCACCGGGTAATGCATAGCGGCGTGTGCGAAGATTGGCTCGACCGCCGTCCCTAGGAGATGATTCAATCAAGTGAACGTCTCCGACAGCTCCTGGCTGTACCCGGAAAGCGAAAAGATTCTTTGAATTAGGAGACCAGTAAGGAGTCTGGTAGGAATTTCCATCCTTTCCGTCCTCACTTAACTGAATTTCCTCCTCCCCTTCCCTGGCCCGGACAAATACATTATGTTCACGGATGAAGGCTCTCCAATTACCATCAGGAGATATTTCCCTGCTCGGCCTGTAAGACTTGGGCTTTGCCTCTTTATTATTCCGGGGATTTTTTGTACCAGACTTTTTTTCCTTAGGTAATTTTTTAGGTTGTTCAATTTTAGTAAGTTCATGTGTTTTCAGGTCACAAAGGAAGGATCTTCCTAATGCACGAAAAGAAACTGTGCTCTTTTCCAAGTCAAATTTCAGTCCTTCAAGTGGAAGCTTTCCGGCCTCTAATTGAACTTTGCCAATGTTTGATAATGAAGCTGCCATCTTTTTATGATCAAAGGCAAGGCGACGTGTCCCTTCAGTGATATCAACCAAAACAAATTCACGGTGTCCCTTGGCAAGATCATTACGGTACCAGAAATGAGAATTGTCCCCGGACCACTGAGCATTAATTCTGCTCTTATAGACATTTGCTGATGCTTTTCCAATGAAACAGGAACAAGCTCCTAAGAATACAAATGTAATCAAGATTGATAAATAGAATTGAATAAATAAACAGTAAGTTCTTTTCATTTGTTACTAACTAAAAGTGGGCTGAAATAGCCCCTAAGACAATAAACAAAACTTTGATATAGCGTCTTCATGTCTACGCCGGCAAATATTACGCTTCGATTATGGAAACCGGGGTTTCGATGGATAACACCAAGGGTAGGGACTGTGCCTATCCGCCGGTGGAAATTTTACCTGATGATACGATTGTCACGACCACCTACGGTCACTTGACAAAAGGACAGTCGCCATACATCGTCAGTGTAAGGCTTAAGCTCTCTGAACTCGACGCCATGGCGAAAAGGCAGAAATGAACCCATTGTCCACCACAGATTTCACAGGGCTGCGCAGATGAAACCCCAAAAAATCGGCGTAAGTCTGCGTCATCTATGGTTGATTTTATCCGCGCTAATCGTGACGGCGAATGGCAGTGCTGAGGAAAATCTTAATTTAGCGCGCGCATTTGGCAGTCACATGGTGTTGCAGCAAGGCCAACCCGTTCCCGTGTGGGGCACGTCCAAGCCCGAAGCAAAGGTGAGCATTGCTTTGGGAATCCAAAAGCAAACCGCCATCGCCAACTCAGATGGCCGATGGAAAACTATTTTCCCCTCGCTCAAGGCCAAGGGTCAAACACTGCGGCTTACGGCGGAAACGGTAGCAGGCAAAATCACGCTCGACGATATTCTTGTGGGCGAGGTATGGCTGTGCGCGGGGCAGTCGAATATGGAATGGCAACTCTCCA
>JABSSR010000211.1 GCA_013213965.1 Verrucomicrobiales bacterium
AAGCAAAGAAAAATCATGAGGCAAGACGAAATGGAAGATTTAGTGGGGACCGTGAGCCAAACCTTCCTCGGACTCACTGTCCATTGTGCTCGGTGCCACGATCATAAGTTTGACCCAATCCCGCAAAAGGAATATTACCAGATGGCATCTGCTCTGGGAGGTGTGCATAGAGGCGATCGTGATGTTCCGGCCTCCGGGAACCCGGTAAAATTGAAACAAAAAAAGGACCTCCTCCAAAAAAAGCTCGAGAACGGTGACAAAAAAATACGTGAGCTAATTCTCAAGGAAAGCAAAGGCGCCAGCAAAAATAATGAAGGTCCGCAGCCCATAGCAAGGTGGACCTTTGATAAAGATCTAAAAGATCAGATTGGAAACCTTCATGGAAAATCGATGAATGGTGCCAAGATCAATGGTGGCGCTCTTGAGCTGGACGGGCAGTCCGGCTACGTAATGACCGTACCTATTAATCAGGACATGAAAGCAAAGACACTCGAATCATGGGTAAAATTAAATAATCTTGATCAGCGCGGTGGAGCGGCAATGAGCGTGCAAAGCAATGATGGTAGGAAATTTGACGCCATCGTATTTGGAGAACGCGAGCCAAAGCGTTGGATGGCAGGCAGCGAAGGTTATTCAAGAACTCAAAGTTTTAGAGGCGAAGAAGAAAATGGGGCAAGGGATCAATTCACACACATCGCAATCGTTTACAAAGCTGACGGTCAAATCATCGCCTACAGAAATGGAAAACCATATGGAAAGGCCTATAAGACTGAATCAATGGATTTTTCCTCTGGAAATTATCAGGTTCTCTTTGGAATGCGGCACGGAACTAAAGCGGCAAATAATTTAATGCTGAGTGGTAAAATTGATCGGGCTCAACTCTATGATAAGGCACTCACGGCTGAAGAAATTGCACTTTCAGCTAATGGAAATTTTGTCTCTGAAGCCGAACTAATCGCTAGACTCAGACCCGAACAAAAAATTGTCAGAGAGCGCTGGAAAACTGAAATTGCCCGCATTGATAAGGAGCTAAGTAAAATGAAAAAGAGGAAAGTATACTCGGTCAGACCATCAAAGGCTCCGGTAACACATCTGCTAGTTAGGGGCAGCCCCTTCGAATTAGGAGATGAAGTTTCGGCCGGTGGCGTTCGATCAGTTACAGGATCAATATCCGCAAACTTCGGACTAAAACCGGACGCTCCAGATGCCGAACGACGTAAGAAATTAGCATCATGGATAAGTGCTCCCGACAACCCGCTCTTTGCCAGAGTCATTGTAAATCGTTTATGGCATTATCACTTTGGTAAGGGCCTCATTCAAACAACCAATGATCTTGGTTTTAATGGCGGAACGCCCTCGCACCCTAAACTGCTTGATTGGTTAGCTGCTGAACTGAAGGAACAGAAATGGAGCCTAAAGGCTATGCATAAATTGATATGTAATTCCGCCACTTATCGACAATCTTCACAAGAAAATCCTAAAGCTTTGGCTAAAGACTCGGATAACGTGCTGCTCTGGAAACGATCGATCTCAAGGCTAGAGGCTGAACTCATTCGTGACTCCATATTAACTGTATCAGGACAACTAAATAAAAAAATGGGTGGGCCTGGTTATCGAGACTTTAAGATGTACAATCACAAAGGGTCATGGGTCTATGATGCCATAGATCCTGAAGGCACTGAATTTAATCGCCGCAGCATTTACAGAACATGGGCAAGAGGTAACGTTCATCCCCTCCTAGCACCGCTCGACTGCCCTGATCCATCAGCATCAGCCCCCGTCAGAAGCACTACAACAACTCCTCTCGGAGCCTTATCCATGATGAACACTTCCTTCGTTCTTCGGATGTCACGCAAATTTGCTGATAGATTAAAGGTTGAGGCAGGAAACGATATCAATGCTCAAGTAAAACGTGGGTTCGAACTCGCCTTCATGCGCAGTCCAAAGGAAGAGGAAAAAATAATCATCGAGGACTTCGTCAAAAAGAACGGGCTTTCGGCTCTTTGCAGAGTCTTACTTAATTCCAATGAGTTTATTTATCTGAACTAGCCCATGCAAATCAACAACGACATCAAGAGGCGAGACTTTCTGGACTGGACCACTCATGGTCTAGGAGGTGCGGCTATTTCATCTCTCATGTTGGAAGATGGGTTCGCCTCTCAAGCACTGAAACCGCACTACACACCCCACGTTAAAAAAGTCATCCATCTGTGCCTGTGCGGTGGTGTGAGTCAGGTTGATACTTTCGACTACAAGCCCAAGCTCAAGGAAATGCATGGCAAGTCCTTGCAGGCAGATGAAAAACCGGACGTGTTCTTTGGCAAGGTAGGTCTTTTAAGATCCAATGACTGGGAATTCAAGCAACGAGGACAGAGCGGAATGTGGATCTCGGATCTTTTCCCAAATATATCAACTGTTGCCGATGAGTTGACTGTCATTAATTCGATGGTTGCAGAATCATCCAGCCACACACCTGCCACGTTCCAAGAGAGCAGCGGTTTCCGTCTTAACGGATTTCCAGTCATGGGTTCTTGGGTATCGTACGGCCTCGGCAACATGACTAATGATTTGCCAACTTACGTGGTTCTTCCCGATTCTCGAGGCATGCCAGCAGGATCAACAAGTAACTGGACGAACGGATTTCTTCCAGCCCGTCATCAAGGAGTTCCATTCAGGACGAACGTTGAAGGAAACGCTATCAGTAACCTTTTCCCGGCCGAAAAGATTGAACCCATGGTCGAATCAAATAGCCGAACCCTTCTCAAAAAGATGAATGAACTTCACATGAAGGAAACAGGTACCAATGATACACTCGCAGCAAGAATCGCGAGTTATGAACTCGCAGCAAAAATGCAACTCGCTGTTCCGGAAGTCACCAGCATTGAAGGCGAAACGGAAGGGACGCGTGAAAGTTATGGTTTAAATGGTAAAGAAACTCGGGACTTCGGTAGGAGTTGCTTGCTCGCGCGTCGTCTCCTTGAACGTGGAGTACGACACGTTCAACTCTTCTCAGGAGGTTCATTTGGCTCACCCAGAATTAACTGGGACGGACACGAGGACATGAAACGCAATCATGGGCGTGAAGCTTTGC
The DNA here is from genome assembly GCA_013213965.1 of Verrucomicrobiales bacterium. Classification (GTDB taxonomy): domain Bacteria; phylum Verrucomicrobiota; class Verrucomicrobiia; order Verrucomicrobiales; family DEV007; genus EC70. The sequence continues at coordinate 3,092 of JABSSR010000211.1, forward strand.
GAATCGATCAGCCCGTAGCGGCTCTGATAAAAGATCTTAGGTCAAGAGGCATGCTTGATGAGACTCTCGTTTTATTCACCTCAGAGTTTGGAAGGACACCGTTCACCCAGTCAGCCGCTGACCAGGTCGGTACCGGTCGAGATCATAATCAGGTCGGTTTCAGTGTATGGCTTGCCGGAGGAGGCCTTAAGTCTGGAATCAATTATGGAGCCACTGATGATATTGGCTATAAATCTATCATTGATCCTGTTCCCTGGTATGACTTTCATGCAACTGTATTACATCTTTTAGGCATAGATCATAAGCGGCTCTCCTATTACCATAATGGGATTCAAAGGCGCCTCACCAATGTGCATGGTAATGTCCTATCGGATATACTTGCCTAATCGCTAAGAAAAGATAAAACCTAAGCAAATATCTTGGTTATAGGGTTCCCATGATAGATTGGATGCGGTTTTCCCGTCAGATCTTCCCAGTTGGCATCCTGCGAAATTCCAAGTGCTTGATAAATTGTCGCCGCAAAATCCTCAGGACTGTGTGGATCACTGGCAGGATGTCCGCCAGTAGAATCGCTGGATCCAACCACGGCTCCACCCGTAATCCCTCCTCCAGCAAAAAGTACTGTTTGCACGGCACCCCAATGGTCCCGACCAGGAAGCTCCGCTTTTGGTAACTTGGAGATTTTAGGCGTCCTGCCAAATTCACTGGCCATGACAACAAGCGTGTCCTCCAACATTCCTCGATCATGCAAATCATCCAGCAACGCTGACACCGCCCGGTCAGTTGGCGGAAGAAGGAAATTCTTTAGATTAGGAAAGGCCGCCTGGTGCGTGTCCCAAGCCTCATTATTGCCAAGATTTACTTGGATCAACTTAACTCCTGATTCCACTAATTGCCTAGCCATGAGCAAAGACCAGCCAAAGGCATTTCTACCATACTTGTCCTGAACCTGAGGATCGGCTCCATGCACATCAAAGGCGGCCTTCGTCTTGGGGTCTGCAAGGAGCGATAGAGCCATGTTGGTATATCGGTCAAATTCTCGAACCTCGGCCTCATTTTCAAAATACTTTTGCTGAGAATCGAGGTGCCGTGAAATGCCTAACCGATCCTTTAAACGATCAAGACCTACCGCGTCGGGTAATGATAGGTCCGGCTCAAGAAATTTTTTGGCAGATCCATCCACTTTGCCTTTGGCATGATGAAAGAGGTAATTAGGATACGCTCCATAACTGGCCGCATTATACTTAGAGCAATCCAAAAAGAACGGTTCCCACCGCTCACCCATGAGCCCAGAGAACTGTCCTGGCAAAGTTCTTCCTGTGCGGTGCACAATTTTTTCCGGAAGGACCATGGATGGTGGAAGTGGACCAGTGCCGGTAAGATGACGGTTCGCCATGGCCGCTATAGATGGATAATCATCCGGACGGGGCTTATTGGGATCAAATCCTTGTGGAGTATCTGATCGCCCAGTAAGCATGATGTGGTGACCCTGAGAATGTTCATTCCATCGATGTGTCACTGATCTGCAAAGGGCCCAACGTTCACTCCTCTTTGCTAATTCAGGTAAGTGCTCACAAATATGAAGTCCTGGAGTCTTTGTCTTAATTGGGGAAAACTCGCCCCGTATTTCAGGTGGTGCATCGGGTTTCATATCAAAGGTATCAATCTGGGAAAGCCCTCCCGATAGAAAAATATAAATGACAGACTTCGCTTTAGATTTCCCGCCTCCCTTTTGAGAGGAAGAGGCAAGGGCACGCAAGAGCCCCGCATCACTCAGCCCAGAGCCCAATGCTCCAATCGAACCTGCTCTGATCATGGTTCGGCGTGAAATCTTTGGGTGATTCGGCACTTTCATTGCTTTGATATTTTAAACTATAACATTGGAATTTAGACTAGATTATTCAATCCTAACAAATTATATTTTCCTTTGTGCTATTGATAGTCAACCAATTACGGCTTTTTACTGTTATCTGCGTTCTCATTTTGGGTTCGTCCATACAAATCTTTGCTGAAAAAAAGCTTTGGTCTCTTGAGCCCATCAATGAAATCATACCGCCTAAGAGCAGCGGGGATAACTGGTCACTCAATCCAATAGATCAATTTGTAATCAGTAAATTATCCATTGAATCTTTGGCCCCAAGCCCTAGAGCAAAAAGACGCTCACTTATCAGGAGAGCCAGTTATGATTTAACGGGCCTTCCCCCGAACTCGGAAACTGTTGCCGAATTCATCAACGATCCAAGCAATAATGTAGCCGCGTTTGCTAAAGTAATTGAAAAACTACTGGAGTCTGTAGCCTATGGTGAAAAGTGGGGACGTCACTGGCTGGACGTGGTCCGATACGCTGACACTGCCGGAGAGAATAGTGACCATCCGGTCGAGGATGCCTGGCGATACAGGAACTGGGTCATCGAAGCCTTTAACAGTGACAAGCCCTATGATCAATTTGTACGCGAGCAACTCGCTGGAGACATTCTTGCCAAAGAAAAGAAAGGAAAGGAATTCGCTGATAACATCACTGCTACCGGGTATTTAGCTATCGCGAGGAGGTTCGGACATGACATTGATAAGAGGATGTATCTGACTTATGAGGATGCCATTGATAATCTTGGGAAAACTTTCTTGGGCCTTTCCATTTCTTGTGCACGATGTCATGACCATAAGCATGACCCTATAACTATGCAGGACTATTACGCGCTTTATGGTGTCATCGCTAGTTCGCGACTCCCTTTCCCGGGATGCGAACCAAAGCAGCAACCAAGGGACCTTGTGCCGCTCGTCACTGCACAGATTGTCAAAGAAAATGAAGCATGGGAAAAAGAACTCAAAAAACTTGAGAGTGATCTCATTACAAGGCCAAAGGAAGAGCTCAAGAAGATCGCAGCCGAAAATCACCGTGTCCTGTCCCGTGGTCATTTGCCGGTCGGAAAATCAATTGATGTCACGCCTCAGCCGATAAAAGTCGATATAAGAAAAGGTGAAGCTATACAGATTTCTATCGCCCCAAATGCAAATCACGGTGCCGATACCACTTTAATCAAACTAAAGATCAAGCACGAATCAGATTCAGGGAAACTACAATGGTCAACTGAGGACCTCTTGGACAACCTAATAGATGCCAACCCGCTCAAATCCAAGGACGCGATTTGGTGCTTTCTTGATGTTGGTTCAGAGGG
>JABSSR010000212.1 GCA_013213965.1 Verrucomicrobiales bacterium
AAATGAGTTCACAGAAGCATGCAAAAAGTTAGATCAACCTTTCTGTGTCCTACAAAATGGTCAAGGGTGGTGCTCATCCAAGCTTGGATAAAATTCACCCAAAAAGAAGTATTCTTAATCCATTAAATATAAATTTATTTACTGATTTTTAACATTTTTGAATCATTAATAATCAATTTAGGTAGAATTATTTACTAAAAAATCACTGTGTTATACCATTTTTAAGCAAATCCTCTGTTTGCGAATAGACAAATTACAACTAATACTCAGGTTCTCAGAGTAAGGTTGTTTTTCTACTAAAAACCTGTAAATTTCCCGCCCCTGTTTTTGAGCAGATACATTTTACCATAACCTAAATGCCACCAATTGTCGCTTTCCTCATCGCACTGTCCTTATTTGCTCTCTTTATTTTGTACTTCGCGACTGACTCTGACTTCCGTCAAAGGATTATCGGAACAATTCTTGCCTTAGGATTAGCAGGCTTCTGTGCATATTCTTTGTTCCCACCCGAAGAAAAAATTAAACGTGGGATGGACCTTGCAGGAGGCGTTCGCTTCACTCTGCAGCTGAACAAAAGAGAAGAAGCAGCTGAAGCAATCAATAAGAAGGATCAGGAAGAAGCTCTTAATGTTCTTCAAAAGAGACTGGCCGGCTCAGTAAGTGATGTCAGTATTGCCCCGGAAGGAGACGATCGTCTGGTCGTTGATATTCCACATCGTGATGGCGATGCTAATCAAAAGATTGATGATGACAAAATTAAGCAGATCCGTAGTCAACTGCAGAAATCCGCCATCCTTGAACTGTACCTTACTCATGAACAAAACAACCCTGTAACGATTGGAAAAATTGAAAGAGGAGAAGATGTTATTCCTTTCTCAAAAATAGCAACATTTGCTCAGCCAGAGGGAGAAAGCTCTCAAGAACCAGAAAAGCTGTTACTTAAGGATGAAGTCATGATCGAAGGAAAAGATGTCACCAATGCATACGCCTTCAATGAATCGGGAAGTTGGAAAATAAATATCACTTTCGTTGGAGATGGGGAAAAGACACTTTCTCAAGTCAGTAAAAAGTATGCTGGTGATGGAGTCACTCAAATGGCAATACTCCTGGACGGAGAAATTATTTCAGCAGCTGTATTTAATGGGCACATTCCCGGCGGAAATTGTCAAATAACGGGCAGATTTACTGAACAGGAAGCAAATACATTATCAGTTTCCATGCGTAATCCTTTAGGGGTAAAACCGGAAATCCTTTACGAGGAGTCCTTTCCCCCAACTCTGGCAAATGAAGCCATTAATCAAGGGATCCGAGCAGGGTTATCGGGACTTCTTTTGACTGCATTGTTTATGGCAATTTTCTATCGTTTTGCAGGACTAATCGCTCTGATCGGCCTGAGCATGAACATCATTCTGCTCTTTGGCATCCTTGCAATTTTTCAAGCTGATTTTACCCTTGCTGGAATTGCAGGAGTGATCCTTACAATCGGCATTGCTATAGATGCAAACGTATTGATCTATGAAAGGCTGAGGGAAGAGATGGCAGCAGGAAAGACAATAGGAATTGCCATTCAAACTGCGTATGAAAAAGCCTTCTCAGCAATTTTTGATGCTCAGATTACTACACTTATTACAGCCCTGGTTCTTTTATGGTTAGCAGAGGGCGCAATCCAAGGATTTGCAGTGACACTGACCATCGGAATTATCGTGTCACTCTTCTCAGCTCTACTAGTGACTCGAGTATCCTTTAATTGGCTCAGTGCGGCAAGAAAATTAAATAAGCCTCTTACATTCACTCCTGTATTATCCAATAAAAAAATTAATTTCCTTGGTCTGTCAAAGTTTAGCCGATTCATATCCGTTGCTCTTATCGGTGTGACGGTATTAACCATCGGACTAAAAAAAGAAGAATCTCTTGGTATTGAATTTGTCGGTGGAGACCAGCTAAGATTCAACGCATCAGAAAACACAGACAGGGATTCTATCAGTAAAGTAATAACAGATACACTTAGTGAAACCAAGAAACCTCAGATTCAGGAACTGACTCCGATCGGTGGCGACAGTACAATTTTTTCTGTTCGCATTGAGCCAGGTTCTGGTGAAAAAGTGAAACAAGCTATTGCAACGGCAGGCCTTGCGGAGGGTCAAATTCAGAGCCAACAAATCGGTTCTGTTGTTGCTGGTGAAATGCTACAAAGATCTCTCTATGCACTCATTGCCGGGCTTGGAGTTATTTTTATTTATGTGACTTTCCGTTTTGAATTTTCATTCGCAATCGGCGCTATTGCTGCCCTAATCCATGACTTGCTTATTGTGATAGGGATTACCGTTCTTTGTGGAAAAGAACTCAACCTAATACTAGTCGGAGCCTTTCTGACTATTGCTGGTTATTCTATTAATGACACGATAGTTGTTTTTGACCGTATAAGAGAGAATCTCCGTAGTCAGAGAGGTAATGTTAAAGACATCATGAATACCGCCATTAACGCCACGCTCTCGCGAACGATCCTTACCAGTTTGACCACACTTATCACCGTCGTGTGCTTACTATTGTTTGGTGGACCAGCGCTGAATGACTTTTCTTTTGCAATCGTTATAGGAGTCATTGTAGGAACCTATTCCTCAATATTTGTCGCTTCTCCTATTGTTTACTGGTGGGCCAAGAAGAAAAAAGTTAATTTGCGACGTCAGATTTTGGATGCAGATCAGGATGACATTAGTTCAGCCCCAACAACAAACTAGAACCACACTTGACTGGTCCATACTTAACCGCTAAATTCAGCCCCCCTAAAATGGGGAGATATATCAATCAACAAAATACATATGCCAGAAGTAGAAGTTAACAAAGGTGAATCTGTGGACCGAGCTCTCAAACGTTTGAAAAATAAACTTGAGGCTGAAGGAATCATGGATGAAATGCGCCGCTTACGTGCCTTTGAAACTCCTTTTCAGCGCTTTCGCCGTAAACAACGTACTGCAGCGAAAAAATCACGTATGCGATTCAGAGCAAATCTTCAAGTATTCAGGCGAAGTAATACAACTAAGAAAGAAGAAGTATCTCCCGAAGAAACAACTGCAGTGACAGAGGAGACGGTCGAATCAGCAGCGGCCGAATAGGGAGCCTTAAGTATTGGAAATATTCCAATCACTATTCTTACATTATGAATAGTTTATTTGTTAGAGAAATTTAATCTTCTCCAAGGTCTACAAAGTAATCCTCTATTGCCGAAACGAGTCCAGGAATATTCGATTCCTCAGCTTCTATATCAACCTGAAGCCCGGCAGCCTGCAAGGTCTGTGAAGTTATTGGTCCAATGCTAGCAATTATTAAGTGGTCTGGGATCGGTAAATCCATATCCAAAAAGCTCTCTACGGTACTTGAACTCGTAAATGTGATTAGATCCGTATCCTCTGACCGAAATCTTTCAACTGCACCGGTCGGATCTTCTGATTCGGATATAGTCTGATAAGCGATAGCTTCATCAACAATCGCACCAACTTCAGTCAAACCTTCAGAAATCACATCTCTTGCACTCGACGGACGAACCAGCAAAATTGTTTCATTCTCCACACTTCCATCATCCGTCAATTTCTTTAGTAACCCCTCAGCAATATATTCCTCCGGAATTAAATCTACTGAAAGGTGATACTGTTGAACTCTTTTTTCGGTACCTGGCCCTATCACTGCTATCTTCGCACCTCCCATGGATCGAGCATCTTTATAGATTTTATAAAACATATCAAAGAAAGCATCTACTCCGTTAGGACTAGTGAATATAATCCAGGAATATTTGTGAGAATCCTGTACTAATTGAGCAAATTCTTTAATGTTTTCAGGTGGCTCTATTCTAATTGTAGGCATTTCGTCAACATCAGCCCCGAGACACCTCAAATGAGCACTAAGTTCTCCTGCCTGACTACGCGTCCTCGTAACAACAATTTTTTTCCCAAACAAAGGACGGCTCTCAAACCAATTTAATGTTTCCCTCAACTTGACGACTTGCCCAAAAATGGCCACGGCAGGGGCCTTAAAGCCTACTTTTTTTGACTTGCTAGCAATATTACCCAATTCGCCAACTAAAGTTTGCTGGCTGCCAGTCGTTGCCCATCGAATCAAAGCTACAGGAGTATCTAATGCAGCACCTCCAGCGATCATCATCTGAGTAACTTTTTCTAATTGCCCTACCCCCATCAACATGACCTTTGTCCCCTCCGAACTCCCTATTTTAGAATAATCTACAACACTGTCTTTTTTCATCGGATCCTCGTGACCAGTAAAAATAGTCAGCTGAGAACAATAATCCCGATGCGTCACAGGAATGCCTGCATATGCTGGACCTGCTACTGAGGAACTGATCCCAGGAACAATTTCAAAGGGTACTCCGGACTCATGCAATTCCTGAGCCTCTTCACCCCCTCTGCCAAATACGAATGGGTCACCTCCTTTCAAACGCACCACGGTCTTTCCTTCCAATGATAACTGCACAAGCAAATCATTTAATTGATCCTGAGGAATGGCATGATCGGCAGCTTTTTTACCCGCATAAATCTTCTCTGAAGATGCTGGAGCGTGATTAAGTATATCAATATTGCAAAGATAGTCATAGACAACGACATCGGCCATTTCAAGACACTGTTTTGCACGTAGCGTAAGAAGTCCTGGGTCGCCAGGTCCGGCCCCGACCAGATAACAAACTCCTCTCTTTTTATTTCCAGAATCACTCATTTTTCAATGCATCAATTCCCATTTGCTTCAACAAATCAAATGCAATTTCCTTTAATTCGTTCCTTTTCCCGATCATTGATCCAATCTTTGGATCCGATTCTAATTTTTCTTCATCAAAAACAATAGCATTTACTTCCAGCTCATTGTTTTCTGGCAACAAATGTGCACTGACGCCTACCGGAGTATCACAACCCGCTCCAAGAAGTCGCAAAAATTCTCTTTCTAGAGTTACGCAATCTTCTGTATCCCCATCATTAATTAATTTAAGTGAATCAACTATGATAGTATCTGTAAGAGTTTCTACCGCGATTGCTCCTTGCCCAGCAGCTGGAATAAAATCAGAAACACTCAACGGAAAGCACTCAAGAAAATTATTATCACAAATAATTTGGGCTGACTTGGGATCATATAATCCTAGTCGCTCAAGACCAGCCCTTGCCAATATAGTCGCATGTCCAGCTTTCCCGTCGATTAGCTTCCTTAGCCTAGTGGGCACATTACCTCGAATCTCTGAAATGATTATATCTGGCCTTCTCCATCCAATAGTTCGAGCCCTTCGGACACTACTCGTTGCCACACAAGAACCTTCTTCAAGGTTGTCTAAAGAACATGCATTACCACTAAAAATTAAAAGATCTTCAATAGGTGCACGTCGTAAAACTGATGCAATCTGAAAAGCAGGGTCAAGCTCCGAAGGTAAATCTTTTAAACTGTGAACAGCGGCATCAATTTCCCCTTTCATCAACGCATCTTCCAATTCTTTAGTAAAAATCCCTTTCTCTACTATTGGTCGATGACCCTTCGCAAAATCCGTTAACTTTAAATCTTTGTACCTATCACCACTGGTTTGGATAATACGCTCTTCGATCTCTCCATCAAATCCCTTTGCTCTTAATTCAGATGCCACAAATCGAGTTTGATAAAGGGCTAAATCACTTCCCCTGGTACCAATAACAATTTTATTCATACTGTAGCAAGAGGATCATTTCCTTGGTCAGGATACTTCTGTTCATCTCTAGAGCTTAAATCTAATTCCAACTTCTTAACCTCTGCCAAGATTAAATTCTCACATATTATAATTTGCTCTTCGCGTCGCGCATGAGCTGAGGCAGTAATTTTCTGTAAAGCATCCATATCGTACAGGTAAACACCTGGAACACTTGCAACTTCTTCATCAACGTCCCTTGGAACTGCTATATCTATAATAAATAATGGTCGGCCACGACGCTTTCGAATAGCCGGTTCAATCTGATCCTTAGTTAAAAGAGGATGTGGAGAAGACGTTGCAGTGATGAGTATGTCGGCTTCAAATAATCTTGATAACCCTTCCTCAAACTCATAGGCATTTCCTCCCATCTCCTCTGCAAGAATCATGGCCTTCTCATGTGATCTGCTCGAAACTATCAGTCCTTTAACTCCACGATCGGCAAGTGTTTTAGTAACCATTTCACCCATCTGTCCTGCTCCAAGAATCATTACATTACAATCTTGCAAGTTCCCGAATATTTTCTCTGCTAAATCCACTCCGGCAGCACCTACTGAAGTCGCTCCACGAGTAATCTTTGAATTAGTTCTTACATGTTTGGCAATCTTAAAAACATTCTGGAAAAGTTTATTCAGATGCCTCGAGGTTTGTCCCGCCAGATGCGCTGCCGCATATGATTTTTTAACCTGTCCCAATATTTCAGTCTCACCCAAAATCATTGAATCAAGGCCACTAGCGACCCGACACAAATGCTTTATCATTTCAGATCCCTGAAACTTATAAAAAGACAAAGATCCCATTTTATCTGCCCCATATAAAAAAACAAAACACTCATCGAGTTGAGAAAATTTATCTGAATCGGCTGCAGTATATATTTCAATACGATTACACGTGGAAATAATTACTGCCTCAAAGTATCCTTCCTTGTCAGTAATTAAAGAGCATTTATCTCCAAGTCTGATTTCTGGAATGGCCATTTGTTCACGCACCGATACTGGAGCCGATTCATGATTAATGCCCACACAAAAGATCTCAGCTGAATTTATGTTCCCCATCAACTTTATGAAATAACCAGCAAACTTAGGAGTGAAATTAGAAAGGCAAATACAGCAAACTGAGAAAGTCTACGCGCAACCATTCCGCGAAAGAATTCAAGAAAACATATTCCTGCATAGAGCAACCATATGACATACAATGGCCATAAGGGATGGCTATCTCCTTTAGGAGGAATTTTTTCGGCAGAAAATATTCCAGCTGCTAATAATATGACCCCAAAAAACATTAGCCTGAAAACTGCTTTAGATAAATTATGCATTGGTGGTAAATGATAAAATAATGTCTCTAGTTTACCTGAACGCACATGATGTTCTTGCATGAGAAACATAGACCCTGCGATACAAGCCATACCAAAGGATCCATAGGAAATTAATGATATTCCAATGTGAAACTCCGTCCAAGTTTCAGCGCCTCCATGATCTAACGCAACTTGAATAGCTTGATCTTTATCAAATGGCATCAAGGCAGCAACTATGCATATGATCAAAACCAAAGGCGAAGTAAAAACTCCCATTAATGACAGTCTATAACTAGATCCAAAAAGAAGGTAAATAATGACCATGGACCAGGATACAAAAACGAGTATTTCTAATAAATTTGTTACCGGACAACGCTCATGAATTTGACCGCGCTCTGCCAGGAACATCGATTGAAAAGCCATGCCTAAAAACATAGCCAGAAAATTCCACATAGATTTCTTATAATGCCCACTACGCAAAGAAGTAATTGCATATAAAAATCCACCGCAGAAAAAAACCGCAGCACAAACTAAAAATAAACGATCGCGATCCATTGTTTAAGGGGATGTAGGTTAGTCCTTGCCTGACTGCATTGCAAAAAAAGTAATTAACTTATATGTGATTTTATCTAGATATTTCAACAGCTTAACTTTTGTGTTATGACTCATATATCTTAATGAAAAATATTGAACTGAACAGGCTAGAAAAAGCAATACGTGATGTTCCTGACTTTCCAAAGCCAGGAATTCTATTTAAGGATATAACTCCCGTTCTCGCTAATGCTGAACTTTTTTCAATGAGCATCCATGCAATGGCATCTACTGTAAAAGATGCAAATATTGATAAAGTTGTTGGAATAGACGCGCGAGGATTCATTTTTGGGGCGGCAATAGCTAATTTGCTCGGGATCGGATTTGTTCCAGTGAGAAAGTCTGGCAAGCTTCCCTGGTCAACAGAATCTGAATCCTATTCATTAGAATATGGTGAATCAGTAGTAGAAATACATAAGGATGCTATTTCACCTGGAGAAAAGGTCATTATCGTAGATGACCTTCTAGCCACAGGAGGCACCGCAGAAGCAACCTTGAAACTCGTTAAAAAATTAGGAGCTGACATACATTCAGCATGCTTCTTTATTGAACTCGAGTTTCTAAATGGAAAAGAAAAATTAGGGGAAACTGAAATTAACTCTTTACTAGTCTATTAAAACTAATTTTTTGATCTTATTAGTCTCCTTGATCTAATACGTGGACACACTTCTTCTCCATCAGTTAATTCTTCATGCATTTCTTTCCCAACTTGAGTAGGAGACGGTCCAACCCATTCACTCGATCTCCCCTTAATATCTATACGACTCGATGATGGATTCAGAGTCAGAGTAGTAAATAATGAATCCTTGTAAGGGCAAGTATATTCAATATATGGATATTTAGCATGAATATCTTTCGGATAACTTTTATGCCGATGCTTACCACCAACCCATTGATATGATGCTGAATTAATATGGAAATAAATTATACCACCCTTGCGAAAAACGTGGTCAATATGAGTATGACCATTCAAAGCCAAAATTATCTTACTCCGGTGAACCTGAAGTATTTCCTGGACCTCTTTCGCATTATCGATACTCCATGGTCCTGCAATAGGTTGGTGAGACACTATTATTATAGGCCCTTCTAACTTCTCTAATTCATTTTTCAGCCACACCAATTGAGCCTCTCCCATATAGGAAGGATATCCCTTTGTATGATCTGGTGATTTCTCATTGCCATCCAAAACAATTAATTTCAAACCATTGACATCATGCGAATAATACCTCCCCTTCATCTCCCAGAGTTTAACAACCTCATCAAATGAATGGCCACCATCAACATCATGGTTACCCAAAACATGAAATGCATTAGGGTTAGAATGCTGAAAATTATCTAATATTTCATTATTTTTTTTATTTGGATAAGCAAAATCTCCAAGTTGAATTACTGCATCCGGGTTTTCATTCTTCATAGCTTGAAGGAACGATTTTAATCTTCGATCCCCATCATGCATCACATCTTGATGCAAATCAGCTATCATTCCAATTTTAACCGGCCCTTCTAATTTTCGAATATTCGCTAAAACATCTTCACACAAAAAGATTGATCCAAACCCAAAAGCAGATTTCGAAATAAAACAGCGGCGGTCATTAACTGGCACATCTAAATTATTATCAGCTAACATCTAAAATATTTATTTAAATTTCTTAATGACAAGACACGCGTTATGCCCACCAAATCCAAAACTGTTACTCAATGCAATATTCACATTCGTCTCACGTGCTTTATTGGCAACATAATCCAAATCACACTCATCATCAGGATTATCAAGGTTAATTGTAGGAGGAACGATCCCGGTATTTATAGATTTTACACAAGCAGCAAGCTCTACGCCTCCTGCAGCACCAAGCAAATGGCCAGTCATAGATTTGGTAGAGCTAACTAAAAGGCCATCATTAACCTTATTCCCAAATGACAACTTAATCGCTTTAGTCTCGCATATATCACCAAGTCCGGTCGACGTGCCATGAGCATTAATGTAATCCACTTCTGAAACATCAATCTGAGCGTGATTCATTGCCATATTCATGCAATAACTCGCACCGAACCCTTCTGGATGCGGTGAAGTCATATGATACGCATCGGCGGAAACTCCATATCCAGAAAGTTCACAATATATTTCAGCTCCTCGTGCTTTTGCGTGCTCAAGCTCTTCTATAATAACAATACCAGACCCTTCGCTCATCACGAATCCATCACGGTCCCTATCAAATGGCCTTGAAGCTTTTTCAGGTTCATCATTGCGAAAACTCAAGGCTTTCATTGAACTAAATCCTGATAATCCCATAGCCGAAATGGATGCTTCAGCCCCACCTGCAAGAAAAATATCTGCATCACCAAAACGTATCATTCTCCACGCTTCACCTATATTATGATTGGCTGAGGCACACGCGGTTACGATTGACATATTAGGTCCTGATAAACCATATTCCATCGAAACAAGACCGCTACTCATATTGGCAATCATCATCGGAATCACAAACGGAGACACTTTCTTTGCTCCTCGTTCTAAGTAATTTTGATGCTGTTTTTCAATAGTATGTAGGCCACCAATACCGCTCCCTATCATGCATCCGAAGCGATAAGGGTCAAATGAGCCTTCAGAAATACCAGCGTCTTCATAGGCCATCTTTGCAGCTGCCATCGCTAATTGACAGTATCTGTCCGCACGACGAGCATCTTTGGGATTTTTGAAATATTGTTTCGGTTCAAAGTCATTAACTTCTCCACCGATCTGACAATTAAATTCTGTTGGATCAATACTAGAAATCCGCTTAATTCCACTCTTCCCTTCAATTAAGGAAGACCAAAAAGAATTAAGGCCAATCCCTATCGGACTGACCACTCCCATTCCTGTAATAACTACTCTACGTTCACTCATTAAAGATTATAATCTTATCAACCTATAACTTATAACAAATGGGCATGATCAACAATTTATATTTATAAGTCACTTAACCAAACCCTTTCATTCAAAGCTCCACAACTTGGACAGGGGGGGATATCATCACGAGATCGATCCTCATACTGCTCTCCGCAGATATTGCAAACAAGCCGATATTTCCTATCTTTTTTCTCTCTACGCTTACGCACCCAATCCTTTGCTATCCATACTCCGAACAAAACAACGAGAATTATGAAAAGATAAGCGACAAGTATATTGGTCAGAGATATTTGAAACATTGTAAAACAATAAGATAGTTTACCAAGTAATGGTAACCATTGCCCAAGTTATTTCTTCTGCAGATATCGAAGAAAAACGCATTGATCTTAATGATCTAATAATTGCTTTATCTATTTCCTTTCCTGCACTCTTTTCAGGTAATAGGTGAACAACTCTTCCAAAACGATCAACCCCAATATGAATATTTAAAATATCAATTCCATTTAGCATATTAATTTTATTTTCAAAGCGCCAATCAAAAGGGCTCACGATAGCACGTTTGTCTTTATCCCATGAAAACGTAACAATCGGTTTAATCTCATCGGTTTTGAGATTATTATAGCTTTTAATTTTTCTTCCATTGACGGGAGGAAGGTACACCGAACCAGAAGGAAAAAACCTGCCGGTCTCATCACTACTAAATGCAGGAATCTCTTTAAATTTAGAAGAGTAATTTTCAAAAAAAGGTTCAAACCGCACAGCCGTATCCGAAAGATCTTGGCCCAGAACGCCGGCAGTAATCTCTTGATCAAGAGCAATGAACCGGTCGTCTATATGCTTTAAAAAAGATTGTGCCTGTGGATCAGAAGAGTCTAATACAGTAACTTCTAATGCATTAAGTAATTCTCTTTTCTGAGGGGGATACACAACGCTAAAAAGATAGAAACAAAGCACATGACCAAGAAGCGAAAGAAAAATAAATGCCGCAATCCAGAAAGGCCTTTTTGCTCTTTTAACCCAATCAAAAATAAAAACTGACTTGCTATTCTCAGCACCTAATAAAACACTATTCATTGTCCCTAATCGGCGCGTGTAGCAAGAATAGGAGAAAATCCTGCACCAGCCACTAAATTACAAATACTAATGACTTCTCCAAATCGAGAAGTCTGATCCGCACGAATAACTATCTGCAAAGCAGCACCTACCTCCTCAGGATTTTTAATTAGTTTCTTTTTAAGTTGCTCAATTGTTATGAGTTTATCATTGAAAAATATCTGATCAGATTTACTACCAGATATTGTTATTACATCTGCTCCAGCCGCTGAATTCAACGACGACCAAGACTTGGGTGTCGTAACAGCAATTCCTGAACGAACAACTGCATCTGAGCTCAATAAAAAAAACAATAACAACAAAAAAATAATATCAAGTAAAGATGCAAGATGTAAAAAAGTGCGCCTAGATCGGAGCGTACTCTCGAGTTTCATTTGTTCGCTTAATTACTTTAAACCTGATTCTTTTTTAAAGTCACCTCCAACTTTCGAAGTCTCTTTATTTGCATCACTCCCTTGGGCCAAAGAAAATTCAAGGACCTCATCATCTTTCCGAGCATCTTCAAGAATATTAACAACCTCAATGCCACCCCTTTCCATATCATGCATCAAATTTCGAGCAAATGTAGAGAGATATGAATATAAAATGAAAGTAGGTATAGCTACCGCAAGCCCAGCAGCTGAAGTTATGAGGCTTTGATAAACCCCTTCAGATAAATCCCCAATCGTGGCCTGACCGCTAACGACATTAAATTTCACAAATGTATCCACTAAACCCAGCACAGTACCCAATAATCCTAAAAGAGGTGCAATATAAGCAATCGTCAGCATGACAGATAAATAACGTTCGAGTCTTGGCACTTCTAGCTGACCAGACTCTTGAACAATTTCCTTTAGATCAGATCTGGGTAATTCATGCCTAATAATAGCAGAATGAATAACACGAGCTACTGGACCCGGGGTCCCAGCACTAACTTGCAATGCCTCAGCGTAATTTTTCTTACGAATTAAATTAGATAATCCTTGCAAAAACTCCCCAACATCAATTGTGGAACGATGAAACAAAAATAACCTCTCTAGGAATACCCCCATCGCTAATATAGAACATGCGAGAAGCAACCACATCAATGGTCCTCCCTTACTGATCATCTCAAACATATTAATATTTAGGCGTTTGTTTTTTTATTAATACCTGTCACAAAGTCGCACGGATCATCTTGCGAGTAAAGTGCTCTACTCAAAATCATTAATGAATTAAAATAAAAATCATTTTCTACTGATAAACCTCGGCCGTTTTGGCAATTTGATTCAACAAATCAATGATATTTTGCTCAACATCTACTTCCAATTCTCTTGGTCCATGCAAAACGCCTATAAACAAAGAATCATAATCAAAACAACTTAGCCTGTCCTTCTTATAACAAATTGTTAGCGGATTTTCATTCATAAGGTCCAGCCCAGACCGAACATTTCTTATACTCGCCATAAATGACTTATTAAAATATTTCGAAAAAGAATTTAACTGCGATAAGATCAATGGTTCTTCATCCCCATGAATTAATACACATTCCTTGATTCCAGGCATAGCTTCAATTTGCTTTAGGATATGTTCATAATTAATTTCACCATCATCCAAAATAAAAGGCATCAATGACTTCTCTTCAACATTTCTAGAAATTGGAGGCAAGTCTTCTAATGACCGGAGTGCTGTTTTTTTTAATTTTGATGATTCCTCCTCAACTAGAGGCCAAAATTCATTGCCTTTTGATTGTTCTGATGATTCTTCTTTGATAAACGAAAAGTTTTTATCAATCTCAGATTCAGATAGAAAGAAATCTGAAGAATCATTTGTACTGGGAATATTTTGAAATCCTTGATTTTCATATTCTTCAATGGATTGCTCCAGAAATGGATTTTCTCTATCGCTATTTTCTTTATTAGTAGGACTATGAGACCAAGAAAAAGGCGGATCCGGGATCGGTTCATCTAAAAAATTTAAAGCGGGTTCATCTTTCTTTTTGTCGTAATATGAAACTGGATTTGCAGAAGAATCGATAATGGATTTTGTAACTTCTCTATTAATTGATTGAGATTTTTCGTCAATAAGTTCAAAAGGGCTTAAATTTTCAACACCTTTTACCGTATCGTTGATTACTTGACTACGTTGAATCTGATCCTCTTCAATCGGATGAAAGCTGAGCTTTCTCATATCATGAACAATTTCATGATCCTCTTTTTTAAATAACTCTTTGAATGAAAATGCCATTACTGATCGTCGTGACTTGAAAGCCGTCTCCTTGCATTAGATTTCCAAAAAGTATTCTAACCTGCAGATATTATACATAATTCTAGGTAAAATAATCAAATAATACAAATAATTAGTAAATATTAACTAAATTATTATTTTATTCCAAGAACAAAAATTTCCAAATTTCAGAGATTTTCTCTCTTAAACCTCCCTGAAGTTACAATTTTGAAGACTTAATTATCTCACACTAATGTAGTGAAATTAAGGAGCTGTTAATTCAACTATGAGCCTGAAAAAAACCTTACTTCCATCCAAATGCAATGGATCGTAATAAATCATCTGCATAGTTCCGTCCCCATTATCTACGGCCGCCCCTTCATTAATTTCTGTCCAAGAAAGCATGTCATGAGTTCGTTGAACTTTAATAATGGCATCATTGGCATCTGCACGTTTCTGAAAATGAATGGCAACACTTTGGAAACCGTTATCCTGCACAACGTTAACTCTGAGCAAGCTTCTCTGCGGAGCCACAGTCTTAGGACTCAAGCCAAAAACATATTCGTGAAGATTAATTATACCATCTCCATCAAAGTCATCTTCAGGGTCAGTCCTATTTCCCTGTAATTCCTCATTGCTAAATTCCAGTTGGGACCAAGTCTCATAACCAGAAGAAACTACACTGTTTTCTTTGCCTGGAGTCCCTAAAGGATCAGTAGAGGCCTGCCAATTCGTCGCATCATCTCCAAAATTTGATTCAACAATACGCTCAATACTTCTACCTGCTCCTGATGGCCAAGGATCAACATCATCATAATGTATTGAATCGACTTCAATCATCGGAACAACAATACCAACGCCAGCAACAAAATCAGGTTTATCAGGCCGCAACAAAGCAATCTTCTCACCGCCATTATTTAATGCTCCGGTGAAGCCATTATCTGCTCCATAAATAGTCACTTCATTTGGAACATTATACTGATTCCGGAAACCACTAACGGATATGCCCTTTGGAATAATAACTACTCGCTCTCCGGATTGAAGCTCAGGCTCGTTTCCTGGAAAAGTAAAAGTGATCCCATCCAAGGACCAGTTATTACTCGGATCACCACCCAAATCAACGGGTGTTGTATCATATAAGGGTAATGAGGCTCCGCTAATATTTGAAATCTCTAAATATTCAATACCACCCTCTACAGGTTCATAGGAGATCTCACTGATAACCGCTCGCTCAATGAGTGGAGGATTATTTGAATAACCATCAGGGAATGCCTCAAAACGGTTAACCTCAACTGTTGGTGAACCTGATTGTGGTACAAATTTTTCAATTCCCACACCATTAATGTGCCTTATGATTGAAACCCCATTCTGAGTCGCCCCAAACTTAGCTCCGTGCGAGAACCCAGTGAGATCACCCTCAGAATTAGCAGAAAATAAAAATATTTCATCTCCTCTAGAACTAATTGAGAAGGCTGTTCCAAAATAATTAGGAGGAGCACCAGGATCAGCGTTATTATCTTCATTAACTGCCCAATAGCCGCCAGCCGAAATCACTGTTCCATTTGGAATTATATATTTCTTTGGCTGCAATAAAGGATCATCGGTCAAATACCAACCTCCAATTTCTATATCCGCTGAACCGGGATTATAAAGCTCAATCACATCTGTTTGAGGAAGATCCGTGTGAGACAAAATCTCATTTATCAACACTGCTCCTCCACCAAATGCCGTACCACCTCTATAAGGACTTGTATTCCAATCAGTAGCTCTATAGCCAGACCCCGAAGAACTCTCCCTGATTAAACTGTACCCTTGACCATCTGCAGCAACTGGCCAAGGAAACTCATCATCATATTCCACCAAATCTAATATTGAATAATATCGGGGATGTCCCGGCGCGTCTCTCTGTAATCCTTCAATGGTAATAGGAATCCGCAATTCTATTAATTCACCACCTCCATTCAATGAGCCTCCTTCAGGATCTGCAAAAACACGCACAGAAACGTCCACGTCATACGCTGAACGAAATACGGACTCCTCTACATTTGTAATATATGCTACTTCTCCAACTGCCATCGTAGGCTGATCCCCAGGAACAGTCACACCAAAACCATTTAATGATAGATTATCTCCATTGAATAGCGGGTCATAAAGGATAGCTTCCTGAGGGCCATTATTAATGATTTTTACATACTCAACAGAAGAACCGTATCCAGGTGTATACATGACTTCTATGATTCTTAAACCTGATGCTGAAGGGTCTCCATTTTCAACACCTAAACTCGGATCATCTGGGATTAAAAATTCGTTACCACTAACATCTAAGAACCTTGCAAAGCTCTTTCCATCTTCAGATGCAGGAAAATGAAACCCATGGAGCCAGCCTGTTAGAACATTGTCCACAGCCGAATAAATAAAAACTCTCTCGCCCTTTGAGCTGACACTTATAACAAATCCATTAATCCCATTTTCAAGTACAAGATACCCTCCTGCCGGCACAATACTATTATCAGCAATTGGAGGATTTTTTGTTGGCCTATCAATATTATCAGAGACATACCAACCACCTATATCTATATCAGTGGCATTAGGATTATATATTTCAATGGCGTCATTATCCAAATCTCCATCCCGCGTTCTCACTTCGTTAATATAAATGGGTAGCAATGGGTCCGGCAAAGGTTCATCTTCACCAGGTGAACCGTGCATAGAAATACTGGGCCTCCAGCTCTCATAATCATCTTCATCAGAAGAGCCGTCAGGATTTATATGAACCAATGAATAGTCACCCCCATCAGTTAAGCTAGGCCAGGATGCCCGCTCAAGATCATCTTCTTCAGGTAATTCTGGAGGATCAGGAATGTCACCATCATCACCATCATAATACCGAAAAGAATAGATAGTATTTCCTGTATCATCTGGACCATCCTTTAAAGTAATCCTCTCTCCACGATTCGACAAGCCAGCGCGTCCGGCACCTGCTCCATCATCATCAATGTACTGTCCTCCAATCACGACTTGAGGGTATTGCGTTGCGAAGAATTCAGCATTTGCAACAATCACGTAAAATTCACCAGGACCCAAAAATGTTTGATTAGGAAATGTGTAATTCACCCCATTCGTGAACTGCCAACCAGAAATGTCTTCAGCTAAATTTCCAACATTTTTTATCTCTATAAATTCTCTCGCTTCATCCGGACCATTGGGATTGTAGTAAATTTCGGATACAATGATCTTAGAATCAGCAATAACTTCAACTTGGATCAGAAGCCAAATGAAGATTAATTGAATCGATTTAAATGCTATTCTTGAAGGGCAGACCATCATATTTGGGGGAGTTGGTTATTGTGATGAGCAATAACCTTATACCATTATCAATCCC
>JABSSR010000213.1 GCA_013213965.1 Verrucomicrobiales bacterium
ATATTATAGTTAATAATATTTCTCAGTGCGGAGATCATATCATTCGATTAACCGAAGAGACGGGGAAAGATTTGCACCTTGGTCTTGAACCTGAGCCTCTGGGCTGGTTTGAGACGACGGACGAGACCGTTAAGTTTTTTGATCGGCTCAGATCATGTAAGGGGAATGTGTATGATTCGGTGATCGGGGTCAATTATGACACGTGCCATCTTGCTATTGAATTTGAATCTGCCGCTGATGCTGTTGCTGCTCTTAGAGATAAGAATATAAGAATAAGTAAGATTCACCTGAGCTCAGCTTTGAGATTATCGCCTTCGCCTCAGAGTTTGAGGATTTTAAAGGACTATGAGGATGATGTGTATCTCCATCAGGTAGTTGCAAAGACTAAAGAGGGTACACTGCAAAGGTATAGGGATTTATCTGATGCTTTAAAATATGCAATGAGTGGAGCTGAATGTGATGATGAAGAATGGAGAGTTCATTTTCATATACCACTTCATAGTAGTCCTGGGAATCAATTCAATGATACTAGGGACCATATTGAAGATATCTTAGCGCTTTTAAGTTCTGACCCTTTCCTCTGTCAGCATCTTGAAATGGAGACTTATACATGGGAAGTGCTCCCTGATGACTTGCAATCAGGAGATGTTGTTGAGCAATTGGTGAGGGAATATCAATGGACCCTTGAACGATTGGCTCGGGTCAGTCTTGCGTGAAAACTAATGCATAAAAAAATCAAAGGGTTACTAGATCTTTGCAGAGTATCTAATTTACCTACTGTTCTTTCCAACTGCATTGGCTCATGGTTTCTTGCTGGAGGTGCTGTTGGTGAATTAAATTTACTATTACTGGTATCGGGCTCGGCATTGCTTTATTCGGGAGGGATGATCATGAATGATGTGCTTGATGTTGCTTATGATAGTAAGTTTCGTCCTGAACGGCCAATCCCATTCGGTACGATATCAAAACGCACGGCGGGCATCATTACCCTTTTATTCATAATTGCAGGAATGGCGTTAATGATTGTCGGCAATTCGCATTTATTTTCTGTCTTGTCGTTGATTGCCGTGATTATTGCTTACAATATTTCCCACAAGAAGTGGTCTCATTCGGTTTATTTAATGGGGGCCTGCCGATCAATTCTGTACTTGGCGTGTGCTTCTGCTGTCACTGGACAGATCACTCCAAATGTTGTCGCATGGAGTATTTCCTTGGGTCTTTACACTGCGGGGATAACAATAGTCGCGAGGGGTGAGTCGACTGACAGTTCCTTTAAACTTAGTGGACTTGTTCTTTTGTTTTCACCAATCCTTGTTCCTGTTTATTTGAAGTTCAATGATTTGCATTTAGTGGGTACGTTTGTCTCTGGTGCCTTGTGGTTGGCATGGACGGTGTATTGTCTTTGCATCCTTAAAGGGGGTAGTGAGGGGCGAGTTGGCAGGGCAGTTTCTTATTTGATAGCAGGGATGGTTCTAATTGATGGGTTTGCTATCAGTTCTCATTTTGGCTGGTCGGGGCTTTTCTTTTTACCATTATTGCCACTGATTATCTGGTTTCAGACCAAGGTATCGGGGACTTGAGCTGAATATACAACTTTTTCGTATTAAGAGTGATGCTGTGGCTGGATTAATTTGTCAAAAGTGCTTAGTTTATGACCCAGCGAAAATTTCACATTACTAATGATTGAAAGACCGATTCATCTTGAACTTGCTCATCGAGTAGAGTTTACCAGGAACCTTTTCTCTCCTGAGAACTCCGTCCTTGCTGATGTCATTGCCAAAAGTGATGGTGATTGCCCTCACCGCGTCATTGCGTTTGTTGATGGGGGAGTCGTTGGGGGAAATCAGAACTTATTAAGGGACATAAGTTCTTGGTTCAGTGGTCGGGACGGAGAACTTGAACTTGTAGAATCTCCAATGGTACTGCCGGGAGGTGAGCCTTGTAAAAATGATTGGTCCCTGGTTCCCGAGATCTGGAGATCAATCAGCCAAAACTCTATTGATAGGCATTCATTTGTGATGGCTATAGGTGGAGGTGCGTTCCTTGACCTTGTAGGTTTTGCTGCTTCTACTGCGCATCGAGGCGTACGCATGATACGAATTCCCACGACGAGTCTGAGTCAGGGCGATGGTGGGGTAGGAGTAAAGAATGGTGTTAATTTCTTTGGAAAGAAGAATTGGGTAGGTACATTTGCAGTTCCGTACGCTGTCATAAATGATTTTTCTTTTTTACAGACTCTCGACTTGAGGTCCAAGCGTGCCGGCATCATAGAAGCTATCAAGGTTGCGATGGTGAGGAGTCGAGATTTTTATGAGAAAATTGAAAAATG
>JABSSR010000214.1 GCA_013213965.1 Verrucomicrobiales bacterium
ATATAAAGATCAAGGATGCCATCATTATCGACCCAGGCCACGTGGTGCCAGGTCCCGTCGAACGCTTCTCCATTTGAGAACTGATGACCCGTGGCCGCTCCGTTCCTCACATACAAATCCACGGTACCATTAGCACCATCGTTTTTGGTCCCCATGTTAAAGAGAGGGTTATTATTAGTCGACATCGCTTCAGAAAAGATCCGGTCATCAACATTATCTATTGTTCCATCGGCCTGAACCCACATTGACACCGTGTAAGAAGGAACGGTCGTAATCGCAATTCCTCCTTCTCCATGATTAATGCTGCCGTACGTCCCTACTGTCCCATCAAAGGCGACTGACTGACCATTTCCTAAAGTATCGGGTACAGAGTCAGAATAGGTCGTTCCACCAAAGAGTTCTCCATCGTTGCCGTTGCCCGATGAATCAGTAAAGTCCCCGTCAAGTTTCCAATAACCGACTAATTCAGCCTGGGCAGTTGAAACCATGATGACAGAGCATGAAACTAACAGAAAAATAGTAATAAAGTGGGAATAAAAAACTTTCATCATTGTTATAGTACAGATAATAAAGAAGAAATACTATTAAGTTTTACCTGCGCTCCTCACCCCCTTTCAGGTACAAATATCCAGTTTGATCCCTGCCTCAATAATTAAAAATCAGTAAATTTAGAATCCTCTCACTAAAAGATAACTTTATACGGAAATAAATGAATCGTCTAAACTCTCTAACCCGTTTTGCAGTGCATTGCGTCACTGTTGTCCTCTTCAGTATTTGCCAAAGCAAAGGAGCCGATTTTCCTGAAGCCGAAGCCGAAGCAAAGAAGCACGGCCAATCCGCAATCGAGTCCAGTGCAGCAGCAATTAATCAAGGTGATCTGAAGAACTTTCTTGAAAGGTTAGCGTCCAAAGAATACGAGGGCCGCGGGACAGGCGATAAGGGAGAACGAATGGCCACTGCTTATCTGGCTAGTTTCTTTGAGGGGCTCGGTCTTACGCCTGCCGGAAATGACGGGACCTACTTTCAGGAATTCGGTTTCAATGCGGGTAAGGAAATGAACAGTGAAAATCAACTCACTATCCAAATTCATGAACCTCTAGGACTGGTCAGAACCTTCGAGCCGGGACAGCACTATCTCCCCGTCAATTTCAGTATCTCTGGTGAAATAAAATTGACCCGTACTGTATTTGCAGGGTTCGGAATTCAGGATAAGGAATATAATTCGTTTGAAGGTCTTAATGTGAAAGATGCGTGGGTCCTTGTGTTTCGCGGATCACCAAAGGACCGCAAGGAGTTGCAAAAGTTCGGACCTCTAGTCAATAAAGCACAGCAAGCCAAGAAGCTCGGGGCAAGGGGCATCATCTACATTAAAGGACCGAATCCCGGAGTTGGAAAAATGCTTGTCCCCCCATCACAGAACGTTGGAAGTAATAATGAAATACTACCCGCTATCACTATTTCAGATGAACTTGCCGGATCATTACTCGGCGGCACCGCCAACGGTTCCTTCAAAACCATCTTTGAATCTTTTTATAATGGAAAGAAAGTGACAGGATTTCCTCTGCCTTACAGTATTTCCTCACAAATAGGCCTGAATAAAAAGGAAGACAAGGGCCGTAACGTGATTGCACGACTGAAGGTACAGGAGAATCCGTCCGAAGAGGCCATCATGGTCGGCGGGCACATTGATCATCTCGGATTAGGCACTAGGGGCGGGACACGCGCCAAAGGTAAGGACACTGCTTTGATCCACTTCGGAGCAGATGATAACGCTTCAGGAATTGCCGCGGTCATGGAACTGGCTCAATTTTACACTGACCTTAAAAAACAGGGCAACCTCGAACTGAAAAGGGACGTTATATTTGCTGCATGGTCAGGTGAGGAGATGGGGCTATTTGGTTCGAAGCATTTTGTTAAAAAACAAAAAGAAATTAAAGGTGATGGAATTTATCCGTCCATTTCAGCCTACCTCAATTTGGATATGATCGGACGGCTAAAGGAAAAACCTCTGGTCGTGCATGGGACAGGATCGAGTAAAGCGTGGAACGGCATTGTGGATTCGATCGCGGGCGAAATGAAAATAAAGAAATCCGACAGCCCTTATCTGCCAACTGATTCAACGCCCATCTACAATGCAGGAGTACCTATCCTGGCACTCTTCACTGGACTTCACGATGATTACCACACGCCGGCAGACACTCCGGACAAGATCGATTACGCGGGCCTCCTCAAAGTCACTAATTATCTTCAGTCACTTACCACAGCAACGGCGAACCAGGAAATGGCGCCTGACTATGTGAAGGTGAAAAAGTAACAGTGAATACTCTTACCTGATCGGATAAATTCAGACAAGTCTCTGCAGGAGATAAGTTGAGAGCTCAGCTATTGGCACCCTCTCCTGTTTCATCGAATCCCTTTCTCTGACCGTGACAGTACCTTCAAGATCGGACCCGTCCTCTCCCAGAGTTTCAAAGTCAATGGTCACACAGAAAGGAGTTCCTATCTCGTCCTGACGACGGTAACGCCGACCCACGGCTCCAGCCTCATCATAGAAAACATTCATAAAAGGAAGGAGCAACTCCTTGACCTCCCTGGCCTTGTCCACGAGTTCAGGCTTATTTTTTAATAAAGGAAATATTCCACACTTAACCGGTGCCATTTTCGGATCAAAACGCATCACTGTTCTGGTCTCCTCCTTGCCTTTCTCATTAGTTATGATCTCCTCGTCAAAGGCTTCACAAATGAGAGCAAGGACGGTCCTGTCACAACCCGCGCTCGG
>JABSSR010000215.1 GCA_013213965.1 Verrucomicrobiales bacterium
ATACTCTTGACTTTATCCTCCTTTGAAAAATCTTCATGCTCATCAATTAGAGAAATTACAATACTTGTGCCCCTTTTCTGTTCTTCTTCCTCTTGAATCTGATAACCGCTCTTCCCGTCACTTGTCCAGGATAGACTTTGGGAATCTTTTTCCCATGAGCGAGTGAATACTTTCACATCATCACTGACCATGAATGCACTGTAGAATCCCACTCCAAATTGACCAATGAGGCTAGTTTCTTTTTGATCGGATTCTGACAATGAATTGATAAACTTTTTTGACCCAGAATGAGCAATCGTTCCAAGATTCTGAGTCAACTCATCTTCATTCATCCCGATCCCGTGATCGGCTATTGTGAATGTTTTTTTCTTTTCGTCAGTTGTTATGTTAATTGCTAATTCTAATTCCGGGTCTAACACGGATTTTTGTGTTAATTGAGTGTGACGCAATTTTTCTAAGGCATCGACTGCGTTGGACACTAGTTCTCTAATGAAGATTTCTTTGTCTGTGTATAAAGAATTGATTACGATGTCGAGTAGCTGCTGAACCTCTGCCTGAAAATGATGTTTATTACTTTCTTTTTTGCTCATTAGGTGTGGATATTATGTCTATTCAACCACTTGTCAAAGCCGCATTGAATCCATGAATGTTGTTTTTAGCTCTTTTCGTGAATCCAAGAATCGTTAGGCAAGTGATAGGGTCTGAATGTTTCCAGATAGCCTTCTTGCTCGCTATAGAAAAGGGCACGGTGCATTCCGATGCTGCTCGCTTTAGTTGAATCAATGAGAGCAGCGGAATCATTGGCGCTCATTTGGAAGAGTACTCTCATTTCAAATTCACTCAATCCTTTGCGGCTAAGAGTTCTGCCAATATTATTATAGCTATCAATTGCAACGATCAGATGGATTCCTAGTGGAGGCCCTTCTGTTATGATCTCATTTAAAATTAATGCAGGATTACCTTCTTTTGATGAATCATCAAAAGAATATGCGAGCTCTTCATCATATCTTAATTTTTTGAATTTTTGAAGGTCATTAATAAAGATGAAAATAGGCGATTCATTTTTGCTGGTTGAGCTTTCGCGCCTCGTCATCTCTTGCCCAATTGATTGAATGAGTTCTTCGGCATCATGATCAAAGTTGGTGTCAATTTTAGAAGATATTGATTTGATATATTTTTCAATCGTATCTCTTTCATTTGACCCTTGAGGGTTGCTGTCTATAAAAATGAAGCTTATATCATCTCTGGCAAACTGAGCTGAGAGAGAAACTATTGCTATGCTCATAATAGCCATGATGGCATCATCACGTTGTCCAACTAAGAGTAGATGATTGCCGCTTTGGCGTTGGAAAATGACCTCAGTTGGACCTTTTATGGCGTTTGGCGCCCCGAGCCATATTTTCGGATTAATTGGAGACGGCGGTTCTGATTGTCTCAACAATTCGGTGAGTTCCCTATTCTCTGTAACGTCAGCGGGTGCATTGCCTTCAAATACTATTGGCGAACCTTGTTGATTTCCCGCCGAGTCATTTAGTGTATTGATATGATCCAGATGTGAGTTTCGTTCTTGTTCCGAAAGCCAAACCGTTTGGAAAGGACTATTACTTTCGATGGCGCCTGCAGAATCATTATAGATACCTTCTCCGGGACGCGTTAATAAACGGGGGGCTGGGTTTCCTTCGTCCATTATGAGATAGGCATCTGCTTCGTTACACATTAGCGCAATACGTATTACCATTTGGCCTAGAGTGGCTCTGGCAAGTGAATAGGCACCCCCAAGTGTTTGTGAGCCGAGCACAACATGAATGCCAAAGGCACGGCCTTGCCGGACTATGCGATCGAGTAATACAGAGGCCTGTTGTGCAATCTTATCATCTTCGACAAAAAACTCTTGGAACTCATCTATCATTAACAGAGTTCTAGGCATTGATTCACCGCTAGATCTTTTGTAGCCCGCAATGTCCTGTGTACCAACTTTTCGGAAAAGTTCTCCTCGTTCTTTCAGTTCATGGTCTAATTTTTGGAGAACACTTAAACCGAATTCTCGGTCACTTTCTATCGCTACAACTTTAGCGTGGGGGAGTTTTTTAACTCCATAACTTTTAAATTCAACGCCTTTTTTAAAGTCTACCAAATAAAATTCAACCTGCTCTGGACTGAAATGAAGTGCCAGGTTGGTGATCATTACGTGAAACAGAGTCGACTTTCCTGATCCAGTTTTACCTGCAAGAAGAGTATGTTGTTTTGTTCCTTTACCAATACTTAAGTATTGGAGCTTAGTTGCTCCAGTCCTACCGATTGGGATTTTAAGTTCCTCCGAAGTATCTCCCGACCAATATTCTCCATCACTTGGGATGATGTGACTGAATGGAACTTCGATGCGGTTCGAGTCGCTACTTTCATCTCCGATCCGTTGGACAAAATCAATGGCATCATTACTGCAGGGAGGAGATTCCAGATGCAGGCGTGCTCCCTTTTCCAATCCGTTAACTAAAGCAAGATTGCCTTTTTTATCTTGTTCGATGAGGATGCTGGTTTTTCGTAAATCATCTATATCTAGAGCTTCAGGTAATGCTTGTCGTTTGTCCCAATGGATTAAAGTGTATATTCCACACCTTGCTCCGTTTGCGGCAATGCTCATTAGTCCGCGCGTGGCGGTTTCCGAGAAGTTAGTTGGAAAATCAGCAACGACTAGGAAATGATATTTTTCTGCAATGTTGCCTGCTTTTTCATTATAATCTGTGATCGTTTCGTATTCATTTCTGAGATACATCTGAATGACTTTTTCCATATGTTCATTCAGTTCGATTATACGAGTTTCTATGTGTTCTCGCTGGGTCCAAATTCGTTTATTAATGATGCTGTCTTCATAATCGGCTAGGTGCGTAATGCCTGCAAAGTTCTGGCCTAGGCCAACGGGATCAAAGATGCTAAAACTTAATTTACCTGCAGGTGCAACGGACAATAATCTGAGTATGATATTATTGATTGAGTCTACTATTTTTTTGTCCCCTGATGATTCTGTTTCGAAGAGAATAGAGCCGGAGTGGGGGAGCCTGATGTTTAATGGAATTTTCAAAGAGTCAGGTTCAGGTAATTGAAGGTCGGGACTCTCAGGAGGACCTTCACCGAACAAGCTGGGATCTAATTCTAGCGAACCAAATGTTGCGCAATGTGGAAATGTTTCCGGGGAAGTCCAGGAATCAAGCCAGTCCTTCTTCCATGCAGGAAAGTGTTGATTGGCGGCGGTTTTTTCTTCGCATAGCCATTTAGAAATTGTTTCAGTTTCGTTTTTCCATTCTGATTGCAGTTCTTCCCATTTATTTTTGTGTTCGATCTGAGCCTCTTCGGTTTCATTATCTCTACCAGCAATTAGCTTTTTCTTTTCTGATTCGAAATTACTTATTGTTGATGCAATGGATTCATCGTTTTCTTTCTGGATCTTTTCTAGAGTCAGGGAATGGAGCGATGAGTTTTTTTCTTTAATATTTTGGCGTTGTTTGTCTAGTTTCTTGGGTTTGTCCATGCCTATTTCTTCAGCATTTTCGATTGCGCTTCCGAGGCCCTTATTAAGGTCTGTAATGTATTTTTCTAGTTCTTCTTCGATTGAAGTTTTTCTATTTTTTATCCAGGAGTCTAGCCCTTTATCACATTGAACAATTGAAGAACGGATGTGCAGGAGCTGCTTTGAAATCTTTTCTGCTGAAATTATTGCGGTGTGTGATGACCTTGACTTGATAAAAAAGAGGATAGAAAGACAAATTGCGGCGATCCCGTAACTGAGCAAGTATTCTTTTTTTCCTTCCCACTCCAAGTAATATCCAAGAAGTGTAATTCCTATGGCGGCGATGGCGGTGATGGGGGTCAACCATTGCAGCGGGATGAATCGGAAAACTTTAGGGATAAGATTTGAATCAAAATCTTGAAGGTCCTCCCTTGTGCGGTTTATTGTTTTCTCAATGTCCTTGCAGATGCTTGGAAGGTTCGGCGATGCCTCGTGTTGGTTGTCATTCTGTTCGAGGTTTTGTTTTTTAAGCTTGCGGGAGAGAAGCGGGAATCCTCTGAACGAGACAAGGATGCTTTTCCTCAAATCTTTGAATTCATCTATATGCTTTCCTAAAACATTACCAATTTCGTTCTGTAGTTTTTTTGCCTCAGATAATTCATTTTCATTTTTCCTTTTCGCTTTGAGGGTCTTTGCCTGAACTGCAGAAATTTTTCTACCTCTTTCATTTTCTAGAGTATTACTAGACTGGCTTAAAGCATTTGAGTGAGCTTCTTCAATGCGTGATTGTCTGTTGTTATACAGAGTTTTAGCTCGTTCTGTATGATTATGTAGAATGGACTGTGCCTCGGCTAAATTTCCCTGATGCAAGGCATCAAGGTCAGATAGTCCTTCTTCGTATTCACGTTTTGCCCGTGCTGTTCTGAGTCGAAAATTGCTTTCAATTGCATTTTCTCTTTCAGCGCAATCGATGACCGTTGAACTGAATCGACGGATCATTTCTAAGGTTGTATTAATTCCTGAAGGTTTATTACTCACAATCGCGTTTGATTTTGGTAAGAATTTTATCGATTTCGTCTATGATACTTGATGTTGCTGTTACTGCATCTGGTAATGGTGCAATATACTTTTCTTCAAATTCTTTGCTTTTAACATCAGTCCAATAATTTTTGCATTGCTGCCAACTGACATTTAAATCTCGAACTGCTTTGTTGATTGTTCCTCTGGTTGATTTGACTGACATTTTCTTATGAGACAGGAGCTCTCTTTATGGCTTATCTTTTGTTTCTGATTTGGATGTTTGTGTAGGATTGCCGCTTTGAAGAGAGGCTTCAGCATACGATTCTAAAGTTTCAATGGTTCGTACAAGGTAATTGATAGCTTTTGGATATTTTGTTGTCACTAGATCCTGCAAAGTGTCTAGCCTTCGAGCCAAAGGTTCTACAACGCTGTCGTAGTCCCTTGCCCATTTTTTGATTAATCGTATTTTTTCTTCCACCTCTTCAATTGCTCTGTTCGCCCGTCGCACGTTCATCTGTGCTTCGGTGCTGGTGTCTTGTAGAGTGGATAACCTTGAGCTATACAATTCCTGTTCTGCTTGTTCTAGTTTGCGCTCCCGGTTGCGCTTTTCACTTAACCAGTAATTGTATTGTTCGTCTTGTACCCAGTGCCTTGTTCTTCGAACAGTGTCGGTTACTTCGTCAATTGATTTGGAAACCCGTTCCATGAAAATCACGAGACTATTACGGAACGATTGCAGAGAATCGATTGACGCTACTTTGGCTTGGTCTGCCATCCTCTATTAGCGTTGATCAAGATATTCTTCGATTCGCCTTGCCTTGCGTAGTAGGAAAGGTGAGTGCGCCTGTGAGACTTCAATGAATTTACGTAAAGCTTTCATCATGCCTTCAAATTCTTCGGCAAACTTAACCTGTTCCTGATCTTGCCATGTATTGCTGAGTGATGAAAATCGGGCTTGCAGAGAAGCTGAGCGTGCGGACACATCTTCATTGAAACGTTTAAGTTCTTCCGCAAAACGACGAACTTCTTCTGGGTCCATTATTGCCTGAGCCATAATCTTTTTTATTTTTTGTTATTTCGCTTAAGATTTTAGTGTTAAAAATGGAAAACGCCACGTCTTCTTAAGTTCTTTCTGTGAGATGGCTTGAATTAAGTGTGATAAGTGCTTAATCCGTAATAGATCAATAATAATATTCATAATGATACTTACTTTATCACCGGCAAAGACCATGGACTTTGAGGCTCAATGCCTTACTAAAAAGCATACAGGTCCCGATTTCATAGAAGATTCTGAGGAACTGATTCAAAATCTTACTAAAATGGGCAAGTCGGATCTTAGTTTGCTAATGAATATTAGTGATAAGTTAGCTAATTTAAATTATGACCGTTATCGTAGTTGGTCATTGCCGTTCAGCACTAATAATGCGAAACAAGCATTACTGGCTTTTAAGGGTGACGTTTATACAGGGTTTAGATTTAATTAATGGCGAGCAACTGATTTTAATTTCGCACAAAAAAAGGTCCGTATCCTCAGTGGTCTGTATGGCTTGTTACGGCCCCTTGACCTTATCCAAGCTTATCGCCTTGAGATGGGCACGGGTCTTATCACTAGCAGAGGAAATAACTTGTATGACTTTTGGGGTGATAAGATTACAGATGCTTTGAATGCAGCAGTTAAAGACACCAAGAGTAAAGTTCTGATAAACCTTGCATCGAACGAGTACTTTAAATCCGTGGATGCAAATAATTTAGATGTCGAAGTAATTACACCTACATTCAAAGATTTCAAAAATGGCAAATACAAATTTATAAGCTTCTACGCAAAAAAGGCTAGAGGTATGATGGCGGATTTTATTGTTCGTAATAAGATAAAAAGCGCTGCCGGGATATTGGAATTTAATATTGAGGGGTACTATTACTGCTCATCGTCTTCGACTCCTGAGGATCCAGTGTTCCTCCGTGACTGAAATCACAGTACATTCTATGAATGTGCTAATAATTGAATCTTTTTCAGGTACTTATCCATTGAGTGATCCTCGATAGCCCCTGGAAATCTTCTAGCTATTTCTTTGATATATTCTTTCGGATCTTTTCCTGAAGGGTCCAGGTAAAGTAATAATCTTTTCCACGAATTGACTCCTGCATGGATTTTTCCTTCAGAGTTTAAATAGTAGATCTCCCCAACATGTTTGTATCGCATTACCCTAGGGGGTGTCCTGGAGACAATATCGTGTCTGTTTACGATTCTAAAGCTCCTCCCACAATCAAATTTATTGTAAATGGCTTTAAAGTTTTTACAGCCGACTCGAGGAGCGCCAAAAGTGTAAACAGAATGTACCGGACGATTTGTAACAAATAAGTAGGCGGCCGCTAGATTGGCAATGGCTCCGCCCAGACTATGGCCGGTGAGAAATACTGGCGCATCTTTATTCCCTATATTGTTTATTTTAGATTCGATGTTTTTGATTTCTTCAGCTATTCCAATGTTAAATCCTCTATGAACACGGTCCCCTTGATCGAAAGGGCCATCAATAAAACTGGCATCGATATTTTCTTGCCAAATTTCGTAGTCACGCTCGCTGCCGAGGAAAGAGATAATTGTGAAATGATCTGAAGCGGCTATAAAGCCACGGACATTTGAATAATGAAAAGGTAAAACATTGGGGACTTCCCATTCTTCACCAATTTGATGACCTATTAATTCGGGTGACTGGTAAGCAGCCTTTGAGGCAAGGGCGCAAGTAAAAGCGTTTTGAATATCAAAGCCCTTAGATTTAGGTGATATTGAAAACATGATGCTATGATCCTGCTCTGTTCTTTTTTGTTTGTTGAGGAGCCTTAGGGCCTCCTAGGATTTCAATCATAGCTTTTCCCATTCCATCGCCGATTAACCAATAACTTTCAGCATTACAGCACCAGTGATACCTGATCGGTCTGGGTGAAATTGGCCCGTCTCTGAAGAATCCGCGAGTTTCGACATATCTTGCATTTTCATTGAATTCATTGGATTCAGCCACTGATTTTTGTGCGGACATGATCATTAGTCTGCGATCGATTTTTTGCTCCCAACCGCCGAATCCACTTCCGGCAATAACAAAAGGAAGTTCAGGCGAGTTCAGATCCTTACGGATATCACGGATGAAATTTGCCATATTGTATTCATATTCTTTTGAGTCTTTCATGCTACAACCATCGTTCCATCCCTGATGCCAACCGAATCCGGCCAATTTAAATTTGAGTCCTTTAAGTTGTGGGAATTCGGAATTTAAATTTTCCAATTGGCGTTTCGTACTTGAAATCAAATGATCGTATTGATCTCCGATACCAGGTCCTCTTTGTTTATCCCCATTTTTACCCGAACTTGGTGGTCTCCAGGGACCAGCCAAACTTGTACCACCGGGACCAAATTTAAGAAGGAGTATCGGGTCATCGAAATAATCTCCGACAGCCCAGCCGAACCCAAGTTCAGGACCAATGGAGTCCCGCCCTGCATATCCACCAATTGTTAACTTTCCTTTTTTGTTATACCAACTGATCCACACATCATCTCTTACCTTCCAATTTCCTTCTTTGTCCTTTAAGTGCTGGTATTTTTTTGCAGTTGCTGGATTTTTTGTAAGTTGTTCTAAGGTTCCTTTCTGGTTTTGATTCCCCTTGATGCGTCCATGCCCTTCCATATTTGATTGCCCCGCCAGAATGAACACTTTGATTATTTCCGGAGAGGTTAAAGCATTTGATTCCTTTGCATATCCTTGTATGGATGCTGAAATTAAAGTGATTAGAAGAGGTATTAACAAATTCATACGGTGGCCAAATTAAGCTAAGTGATTTATCTATCGTTGTTATGGATAAGCGTAGTAATTAGTGTCGATTCAAGGAAGGATCAAATTTTTCTATGCTAAGGATAATGTTAGTCAAAGGCAATTACTTGTTGAATAACAAGGTTATATATATCTATAGTTTTGCTAGGTGGACTCGAGCACAATCATTATTTTTACCGTAGGAACGATACTCGTTACGATTTTTATTATTTGGTTGATTAATAGATCTTCTGGGCAAAATAAAATACTGCGAGATAAGATTTTTAATTCTTCATTTCCAGATCAGTGGGAAGTGATTCTAGAAAAGAATTTTAAACTTTATAAGAGATTGCCGAATGATTTGCGTTTAAGGCTGAATTCTTATGTAAATGTATTTATGGCTGAAAAGTCTTTTGAGGCTTGTGGTGGGTTAAACGAATTAACAGAAGAGATGTGTGTCACTATTGCAGGTCAGGCATGTTTGCTTTTACTCAATGGCAGGTGTGGATTTTATGATACGCTATCGACAGTGTTAATTTATCCAGACATGTATAGTGGTGAAAGTTCTATCAATAAGGATGGAACGATCGGGGGAGGGGGGAACCGGTTAGGTGAGTCTTGGAAGAGTGGCACAGTCATACTGTCATGGGTTCATTCTTTGCGTGGTCCTGCCATAGTAAATGATGGAAAGAATGTGGTACTTCATGAGTTTGCTCATCAACTTGACCAGAAGGACGGATCTGCAGACGGTGCTCCGCTATTGGGATTCACAGAAGAGCATAAGGATTGGGCCAAGTCATTTGGGGCAGCTTATGAGCGGCATGCTAAGAGGCATCGAGGAGGAAGAAAATTGGTTATCGATGCTTACGGAGCAACGAACCCTGCTGAATTTTTTGCAGTTGCGACTGAGACATTTTTCGAAAAACCTAAAAAACTTCAACAACGTTATCCCCGAGTCTATGATCAGTTGAAGAGCTTTTATTCACTTGATCCACTTTCTTGGTAGATGTGGTCCCTAGATAATTCCA
>JABSSR010000216.1 GCA_013213965.1 Verrucomicrobiales bacterium
GACTTTGTGGAATGACTACAAAGTTCACTGAATGCACACTAGGTGTAAAATTCAGGAAAGTTGATGCTGACGGATCCACTCGTGGTGGCGCCATGTATTACTTACGTGATGGCCTTGCCTCAAAAGGTGAATTCTTAGGGACGCTCGGTAAAGTATTAGCGGTATTTTTTGCCATATTTTGTATTGCCGGAGCAATCGGTGCGGGCAATATGTTTCAGGCTAATCAAGCCCATGAGCAATTTTCTAACAGCTTCGGCATACTGAATGAGGGTTGGCAATTCGGCCTGATTATTGCCGTGCTAGTTGGCGCTGTAATAATTGGCGGCATCGTATGGATTGCACGCGTCACTTCTTTCCTCGTCCCTTTCATGTGTGTTGGTTACATGCTAGCAGCCATATTAATTCTCTTTGTTAATCTTTCCGAAATCCCATCATCCATATCTCTTATTTTCACTGAAGCTTTCACAGGAACTGCCACTGCTGGTGGAATTATTGGAGCCATCATACAAGGCATTAAACGTGGTGTATTCTCTAATGAAGCTGGAGTTGGATCTGCTCCAATAGCACATTCAGCAGTTAAAACAGATAAGCCCGCGAGTGAGGGGCTAGTCTCTCTCCTTGAGCCATTCATTGACACCGTCGTTGTTTGCACGATGACCGCCCTTGTCATCATTTCATCAGGAATGTGGAATGTCAAAGCAGACACCGACAAACAAATCAGCCTCTTTTCAGCCCCAGAATCAGGAAGCGTTGTTACTACTGTAGACGCTGGAACTAAATTTAATCTCAGCGATGAAACATTAACTCATAAAGACGCTGAGACTGGTGAAGAAATAATAGATTGGTACAAAGTTAAAGTATTCAAAAAAGATTCTGAGGGATGGGTCTCAGCTAATGACATTAAATTAAGATCCAAGGACGGCATTTGGCTCACCTCAGAAGCCTTCGCAACTGTGATTGACTGGTTTCCATACATACTTTCAATAGCAGTTTTTCTCTTCGCCTTCTCAACAATGATATCCTGGTCATATTACGCAGAGCAATCGGTAATATATCTATTCGGTAAGAACAAAAAGATCATAAACTCTTTTAAGATTATTTACTGTCTATTTATTGTCATTGGCTCAGCCGCTTCTCTTGACAGTGTAATAAGGCTAGCTGATTCTCTTTTCTTCTGCATGGTAGTGCCAAACTTAATTGGAGTTTACTTTCTCCTCCCTATTGTTAAGTCAGAACTTTCTAAATACATGGAGCATGTAAGGAAAATTGATGGTAGATCTTAAATGTTATAGATTCCAAGTCATACCAAATGGCTCGCAAGTATAACATCGATTCAGTTGCAGGCACTGGCTCTTCGAGCAAAATTGATTATAAATCTGAACTTAACGAGCAACAATACGAGGCCGTCACTTCATTGATGGGGCCGGCCCTTGTAATAGCGGGGG
Source organism: Verrucomicrobiales bacterium (assembly GCA_013213965.1). GTDB lineage: Bacteria > Verrucomicrobiota > Verrucomicrobiia > Verrucomicrobiales > DEV007 > EC70. Next base: position 1,446 of record JABSSR010000216.1, read on the forward strand.
CAGGGAGCGGAAAGACCAGGACTCTCACGTATCGTGTCGCTTACTTATTAGATAACGGAATCAAACCTGATAATATCCTCCTTCTCACATTCACAAACAAGGCAGCCAAAGAAATGCTACAGAGGGTCGAGGA
>JABSSR010000217.1 GCA_013213965.1 Verrucomicrobiales bacterium
ATAGATTCTGAAATACCTGCTGACCAGCAAAGAATCACCCTGTCATCTGATGCTCATCAAACTAGATGGAAAGTGAATGACCGGTTCCTTCCTGATCCTTACCTGACTCTTAATCCGGGCACCTATTTGATCAGGGCCAGTACCAAGAGTGGCAGTAGCACTGCAAGGATCACGGTTCGTTAAACGGACAATAAGCTATATATCATTACCTGATATTTTGAGAAGGCATTTGGCCTCGAAGAAGGGTGAGATCAAATCGCTAAGATTCTAGATGCAAGATAGATATACTGAAATCACTTTTCTCTGAAGGAGCAAATTCCTGTCTCGAAATTTCATTAAACTTTTTGGTGTCCCAATCAGGAAAAAATTTGGGTGTCCCTTGGACCGTGAATGTAGTGTGCAGAATTGTCAGGATGATTAGATCTGCAGAATTGATGGCTCGTTCATAAATTGCCGCACCTCCACAAACGACAAGCTCGCTCTCTCTTTCCTTTTCAGCCAGGCGAATTACCTCATCAAAAGAGAACGCGACTCTTGCAGAGGTTTTCGGCACATAATTTCGGTTCCTTGTAAGAATGTAAGGCCTATGGTCTGAATCAAGCCAGCCTTCCATTTCCTCATAAGTTTTTCTCCCAAGCAGTAATGCTTTTCCTTTAACATAGGAGCGAAAATGTTCCCTGTCCCGCTCAATGCCCTGCCAGGGAAGGCCTCCGCTCATGCTGCCGATGAGCCTTCTCTCATCCATCGCAACAATGAGGGACAATTTCATCTGTTCTCTTTGAATTTACGAAATAAATTTGCCCAGCTATTTTCTTTTGAAAACCAATAACCTTTCCTCTTAGTAAACTCCGAAGCCATATTATCATCAGTGATCACCCCAATTTCTTCGGAGTCTCGCATCATGGTTCCCAGTTCTGGCAATTCCATTTTAACTAGCCGGTCAAGTTCGGATCGAAATTCGGCTGTCCTTAAGTAGGTCGGAGATCCGTCATCATCCTTGAACCGGAGCAAATTTGAACGTCTTTGCTCTGAATTAATGCTGAACGGGCTGTCAGAGGCCGCCACAAAATTACCGACCATCGTTACATGTTTAAAGACCTCGGCAGCAGTACGGACAACCTCATCACTGCCCGTAGTGTTATAAAACACAACTCCTCCTGGTCGAAGGTGCTTCTTGCATAAATTCAAAAATTCCACAGAAAGTAAATTTGAAGCGTGACTTCGCCAGTGAAACGTAGTGTTCATTAGCATGAAATTGAACTTTACATTATCAGGCTGACGTCGCAGCCATCGACGTCCGTCATCAATATTTATCTCAACTTTAGGGTTTTTAATTATTTTCCTGTGCTCCTCATAGTCTTTTATAATGTCAAGGTATCCGGGATTAATTTCGACAATCTGTAATTTCTCCAAAGCTTCATGCCTCAATAGCGCCGCGGCCCAGGAACCGCTGCTCAATCCAATCTCTAAAACATGGGTCGGCTCCGGGTGAAGTGCTGCTATCATGTAGCAACGATAAATGCCGTTCGGAGAGCGGGGGTCTATAGCGTATCGACCATCATAAATACCTCCCCCATAAATAATGTCGGCATCTCCCGGATTTAATGCATCATCAACAGTGATGATGCCACTCCTGTTCTGAACTATTTTTTTGAAAGGCTGGTCCCTGGGATATTTCTTTTCATATTGCAAGTTTTCCAGGAATCCTGAAAAAATTGATTCACCAAGAAACATCGGGGCACTAGCTACCATCAAAGCAAAAGCTATTCCTCTGAACCGGACCAGGACAGTAGCCTGAGACATTGCAAAGACTAACGCGGCAGCGATCGCACCTGCAGATGCCGTGATTCCCGCAACTTGGTTCAATGGCATTTTATCGAGCAAAACAAATCCAGTGAAGAGAGACCCTAATGTGGCACCGATAATGTTCACAAGATATACCATCGACACTGTTTTCCCCGCAGATCCCTGAACAGCTGATAACTGACATATGAGCGGAAATATTCCACCCGCAATGGCAGCAGTAAGACATACCATGCCAAGGACAGGCCAATAATGGATCGCCGAAGTCAATTTGGCGGCGAGCGGCAATGAAAAATAGAAAATGAACGATGAAAGACCAAGCATCCAGGCGGCCGATGAGATGAAGTCCTGTTTTGAAACACAGATCCGACGTCCAATCATTGCCCCAATTGCTATTCCGATGAGAAAACTGCCCAAAGTGTGCGCAAAAGTTTCGGGTCGGCTCGCCGTGGCAAAACCCAACACCCTTATCCAAATGATTTCCTGTGAAAGGGAAATCGCACCGGTCAATAAGGCCAGTAACAAAGCAATGAGCTGAATATGTTTATTGGATAACATTTTAATTTGTTGGGTCCGGGTTATCCTTATGTGAATTTTTTTTGCAATAAATAAAAACCAAAAGACCGGTCATTAAGTTACAACAAGCTGCAAACCAAACCGATCCTGTAAGACCCAGGAAACGGAAAAGAACACCGGCCGTTAAAAAACAGGCCAGGGCAGAACCTGCCGTGTTGAAAGTATAAAGCAGCCCCACAGACGAACCTAACTTTGCATTCCCTCGATGCAGATACGCGACAAGTATTGGTAAAGTCGCGCCCATACAAAGTGTGGGGAAAAAAAGTAACAAATAAACAACGGCCGCAATACCTGATGTGTTCAACCCGGAAGCAGCCTCTCCTACATAATGAATAAGAGGGACACTGGCGAAGCCAAAAATTGCAATCCCGATCTCAATCCAAAGAAAAAGCTCAGGAAGTGTCTTGGAAAACTTGTCCGATAA
>JABSSR010000218.1 GCA_013213965.1 Verrucomicrobiales bacterium
GCTAATTCATAGCTGGCTATCCTGGCAGCCAGCTCAGTGTCACCAGGATATTGATTCAGGTGACGCTGATTCTGTCTTTCAAGAAATGCCCTAGTGGCCTTATCAGTTATATCACTTATTCCTTTGGGCCTGGCAATATTGCGGACCGGTTTCGAAGCATTAAATTCTGTTCCCTGGAATGCGGCTGGAAGAAATCCCGGACCCCAGCAATTCACACTGGACTGGGGAGTACCTCGAATGTCTGAGATTGCTACATAAGCAGGCAAGTCCTCTGTTTCACTTCCTAAAGCATAAGTGGCCCATGAACCAGCACTTGGAAATCCGTCCAAAGTAAAACCAGTGCACATGAAATTCTCCCCGGGCCCATGAGTATTAGTCTTACCAGTGAGGGAATGAATGAAGCACATTTCATCGGCCAAGGATCCAAGGTGTGGGACCAATTCAGAAACCATCTTCCCGCTCTGGCCCCTTGCTTTGAATTCCCAGGGGCTCTTGGTAAGATTACCCTGCTCTCCCTGAAAAGTGATGAGCTTATCTCCTCCAGGCATTGGCTTCCCATGAAGCTTTATAAGTTCCGGCTTATAATCAAAAGTGTCCACCTGACTGATTGCCCCAGAGCAAAAAATTTGCAGTACCTGAGTTGCACGCGGCTCAAAGTGTGAATCACGGGCAGCGTTAGGGTTTCCAGGATCAATGATAGGACGAATGGAAGTCTTGCCGGGTGCACTCTCTCTGACTTTTTCTGAACCTAATAATTTTTCAGAGTTGAGCAGGTGAGCGAGTGCGATACCACCAAAGCCACTCACTGAGTGGGAAAGGAATTGGCCTCGATCCATGAGATGGCGTTTATCCAACATCAGAAAGTAAATAAAAATTCGTTAGAATTGAACATTGCCCTACAAAAATCAGCTAAGGAATGATCACGGACAAACTCAGTCGCATCATTGATTTCCTCAACCAATGCCGGCCTTCCATAATATAGTTGATAGGCAGTTCTTACCTGTTCTTCTACGGAATTTCCTGCCTCCTTGAGAAGTTTATCAGCCATTTTCCCGGACTGTTGAACCATGAAATGACTATTAAAAAGATTCAAAGCCTGAATAGGTGTTGTTGATCGGCTCCGCTCAGGGATGACCTGATTACCATCCGGACAATCAAAAGCACCAAATATCAGGTCCTGCTCCTGACGAATTTTAAACATGTAGATCATTCGACGCCATTCTCCGGGTCCAGTCTTCTCTTTAGGGTGATAATGAACAACATTCTCGCGATCCACATCTAGCAGATAGAATCCGGGCCCACCCATATTTAGATCAAGAGTACCCGCAACTGCCAAAATCGAATCTCTAATTGCCTCGGCTTCGAGCCTGCGTGGTGGAAAACGCCATAAGTAACGGCTCCCCGCATCTATCTTCAGAGCTTCATCTCTGGGACCACTGCTCTGCCTGAAAGTATCACTACATAAGATAAGCGAAAGCATGTGCTTTATTGACCAATCTTTCTGCATGAATTCCGAAGCTAACCAATCCAGAAGTTGGGAGTGCGAAGGGTCTGTACCATTAGTGCCAAGATCACTTGGGGTATCGACTATACCTACACCAAATACAAATTGCCATAATCTGTTCACCATGACTCTGGCAGTTAAGGGGTTCTTCTTACTTGCAATGGACTGAGCAAGTTTGAATCTTCGTTGCTGCTCATCTTCATCTTCACTCATTTTCAAACTTCCCAATATTTTCAATGTATCAGGCGCAACAACTTCTCTCTTTGCCATAGGGTCACCCCTATAAAGCCGATGCGTTTTGCCAGGCTTTGCAAATTTAGCTATCCAAGCCTTTGCTCCATTACGATAAGAAGAAATTTCATTCCTGGTCCTCTGTAGATTTTGAATGAGATTGCGACCCCTTTCTGCATCTTTATCAGATAAAAAAGCAAGAAACGCATCTTTGGCAGCTACTGCTCCGCCATAGGGTTCTCGATCCTCTGAACTGGCGATCTTGTGCCATGACTGACCATCAAGGGAATGCTCAATAATATAATCAATAGCCAAACGATCCGAAAATTTACCTTCCCTGTCCCGGGCCCATTCGATCCTGTTGATTTTTGATGCCTTTGCAAAATTAATCTTTACCCACCCGGTCCCGGCAATATCGGAGATCCAACTTCTGGAATTACCGTCCTTACCGTCATTAATGTGTGCAAGTTTGTGAATTTGATAACCCTTAAGGTTTCCAGAAGATTCTGGTCTAGCTCCATTTTTAGCCAACGCCACGTTCTGCCCTTCAGTATTAAAAACTCTCAATTCATCAATGCATGGCTGGCTCCCATTATTGGTACGGCGCACAGTGAACCGGACATGTTTTGTCTGAATCTCATCAAATATTTCAGTGTTGCCAAGGGCATTAACCGCTTCTCTCTTAATAGAATTAACGGTTTTTTCCGCTTTGAGTTTACTTGAGATCAATTTTAGAGCGTCCAGTTCCCGTGACATGGACTGGACCTTTTTCTCCAGTTGTACGAGTGCTTGTTTTGCTGCCTCATTATTCTCTTTGGGCATCATCCTCTCACCATATTGAACACCTGAAAAGACAGCCTGCATCGAGTAATAATCCTTTTGTAGAATAGGGTCGAACTTATGGTTATGACACCTTGCACATCCTATGGTCAAACCAAGGAACGTCGTCCCTGTCGTATTGATCATATCAGCCATCTCATCGTTACGCTGCATCAGTGTCAGATTAATGTCCGGGCTCTTAACAATGTCATGCGGACCCGCAACCAAGAACCCTGTCCCAACATCAACACCAAGTGCATCGCCGGCCAGTTGCTCAATGATGAAGTGGTCATATGGTCGGTCCTCATTAAAAGATCGAATCACATAGTCTCGGAAATGATAAGCTGTTAGACGCTCACGGTTCGTTTCAAAACCATTCGTTTCAGCAAACCGAACAATGTCCAACCAGTGTCGCGCGAAACGCTCTCCGTAATGAGGACTCGCAAGTACTTCATCGACAACAGAACTCCAATCATCATTGGTGATCTGTTTTAAATGTCTTCTGACCATGTCTTCTGAAGGAGGCAGCCCATGCATGACCAGATAAATTCGGCGAATTAGTTTCCTCGGTTCTGAAACAGATGAGGGGCTGAGATTTTTACTCCGCATCTTTTTCAAAATAAAACTATCGATTTCATTATTGCCCCAGTCTCCTTTCAACTCTGGAATCTGGGGCCTCTGAACGGGCTGAAATGACCAGTGATCAGTACTAAGTTCTATGACCTTTTCAGGTAAAGGCATTTGAGCCCCATCATCTATCCATTCTGTAATGAGACTACGTTCTTCTACAGTCAATTCAGATTCACCCTCCGGAGGCATCCTTTCCTCAAGGTCATCACTGTTTATTAAGTGGGTGATCAGACTTTCACCTGAATTCCCCCTTACGAAAAGAGGCTCCCCCGAGTTGCCCCCCTTATTGATTCCGGCAACAGAATCAAGTCTCGGGTCACTCTTTTGCTTATCCTGACCATGACATTTGAAGCATCTTTTCTCTAGTATTGGAAATATCTGCGACTCAAATTTTGCTGAGCCAAAAGCACTACTGACTACAAACAAAAAAAGTATAGCGGTGAGAATGAACCTCTTCACAGAAAATTAAGTATGACCTGCAAGAACAATTGCGTCAAGATATCGCAATGAACAAGTCCTTACTCCATTTAATCATAGTTATTGGAATTCTTTTATTGCCCTCAAATGTCTTTTCACAACAACTTGTTGCTCCTAAAAAAAGGCCAAATGTGCTCCTGCTAGTTGCAGATGACATGAACTGGGATAGCCCCGGTTGCTTTGGTGGAGCCGCCCCTGAAATCACACCAAACATCGACAAGCTCGCTGATCAGGGAATCCGTTTTCATCATGCCTATGTCAACATCTCCATCTGTACTCCGTCACGGAGCGTCATGCTGACAGGACTTTATCCTCAAAATAATGGAGCCCAAGCATTCCAGAGAATCCTTCCGAATATTCAAACGCTACCGAATATCTTAAATGAGGAGGGATTCCTTTGTGGAACCATCGGCAAACCTCTCAATCAACAGGAACTCTTCCGTTGGTCCGTTACTTACCAATGGCAAGGGGTAGGAGACGAGAATGAATGGGGCAGAGATCCTAACGTTTATAAAGAATTTTGCTCTTCATTTTTTCAAATGGCGGAAAGTTCCAAGCAACCATTTTTTTTGATGGCCAGTTCACACGATCCACACCGCCCTTACGGAGGAGGCAAGAACGGAAAAGAACATTTTGAAAGAATAAAATCATCCAAAACCTTCACGAGCGAGGAAGTAGCCGTGCCCAAATTTATTCCCGATCTTCCCGACACTAGAAAAGAAATGGCGGCATATTGTACCTCGGTCCGAAGATTAGATGATATGGTCGGTACCATTCTGGATGAACTTAAGAAATCGGAACACTACGATAACACCATTGTACTTTTTTTATCCGATCACGGGATGTCCTTGCCATTTGCAAAGGTAAATTGCTACGTACAAAGTACCAAGACACCACTCATCATCAGATGGCCTGGTAAGATCGCCAAGGGTAGTTCTAATAAGGAACACATGATCTCGACTGTCGACCTCATGCCCACCATCCTTGAAGCAGTTGAAATATCCAACGACTCCCCAACTGACGGACGATCATTTTTACCACTGCTCAGAGGTGAAGCTCAGGAAGGAAGAGATGCTATTTTTACACAATTTAATCACATCCATGGAAGGACTCCATATCCGATGCGATCAATAATCACAAAAGAATTTACCTATATCTTCAATCCATGGTCCAACGGGAAACGCGCTTACAGGGCAGCCCCAATGTCTGGCCTTTCATTCAAGGCGATGCAACGCGAAGCCGAAAAAAATCCTCAAGTAAGAGCCAGAGTCCATCATCTACAGCACCGAACGGTTGAGGAATTCTATGACCTCAGACAAGACCCTCACTCTCTTAAAAATATCTTAAACTCCAAAGAGAATGAGTCTGGATACGAGGAAGAAATTTCAAAGTTAAGGAAAAAAATACTTGAATGGATGATAAAATATAAAGACCCAGCACTAGATGCTTATAAAAATCGTCACTCACCTGAATACCTCGAGAGATTTCTAGCTGATTATACCGCAAAAGCAAAAGCAGAAAAGGAGGCCGTGCTCCCATACGAAAAAGCAAAAGGGTATCGATTTTAGGAGAGTCCTATTTCAGTTGTTCTCTCACGTTCTTGCCTTTTTTACCGCCTTTACAGTCTGAAACTAATATAAGTATTTATGTTTGGTTACTATTCCAAATAAGTGTTAAATTATCGAGCTAACGGACATTATGAATTTATCCAGAAGAAAATTCCTCAAGGTTAACGGAGCAGTTCTTACCTTGCCTTTCATGCCTTCTATTGCCACTGCGGATAAGAAAGGGGCGAAGCCATCAAAGAAACTGGTTATGATGTATGTCCCTAACGGGATCGTCCGCAGAGGTTTCTTTCCGGGTGAAGAAAACGCAAACTTGCCGGGTTTTGTTGGGGGTTTTAATGCTGATAAGACTAAGAACAATGTTCGAAAGGAAAATACCCCGGGAATCTATCCGCTTGAGTTAACCTCAACAATGCAACCGCTCAAGGAACACACAAAGGACGTGACTCTTGTGACCGGACTCGATCGGACTTTCAAGAATGGACAGGACGTCCATGCACAAGGAGCCTCATGTTATCTGACCAGTGTGTCCCCGGTACAAGCTGCAGAAAAGGGTATGAAATATCCGAACGGTAGAAGCCTCGATCAGGTCATTGGTGATCATGTTGGGCAATCAAGTGTTTTCAAGACACTCGAAATTAGCTGTAACGGATTCTCTAAGCCAAAGGAGGGCATCTACTTTAACAACATTTCCTGGTACGGGCCTGATAAAATTGCTCCTTCAATCAAAGACCCTCAAAAACTCTATGAACGGCTCTTCATGGCAGACTCCTATCAGACCCACTTGACTGAGATCACTGATCTTGTCCTTGAGGATGCCAAATCACTGTCAACAAAGCTCGGCCGTGAAGACAAGGAAACTCTCGGCGAATTCATGGAAATGATACGGAATATTGAGATCCGCATCGCCAAACAAAAGAAAATGATTTCTGATGCGGATATCCGTATTCCTAAGGACCAGATCTTACCCAGAGGTGAATACATTAAGCTTCAAGCTGATCTGATGCTTCTGGCCTTTCAAATGGGCATCACAAACATCAGTACCTTCATGATAGGTCCTGAAAGATGGGATGCCACGTTATTATATGAAGGTGTTTTCGATAAACCTGTCCAGCACCACAACATGACGCATAACCAAAAAGGGGACGGTTGGAAAGGAGTACAGAAGATAGACATTTTCCACATGGAGCAATATGCTTACCTCATATCGAGGATGAAGGAGTTGAAGGAATCGGATGGGAGCACGATGCTGGATAACTCCATAGTCACTTATGGTGCTGCCCTGGGGGACGGAGCAACTCACCAGTTCTTTGATCTTCCTTTTATAGTTGCTGGAAAGGGTCAGGGTCAAATCAAGCAGGGAAGATTTATTCAGTGCAAGAGTGGAACCTTAAATTCCAACATGTGGCTATCAATGGCTAAATTGATGGGCGTTGAAATTGACGCGTTCGCTGACAGTTCCGGAGTCGTCTCCGACCTGTGGACATAAGCTAATTTCCCAATGCACAGAGACAAATGCAAACTCAGGTCTATCCTGGTGCCTGTCATCTCTTTGATGATCGGCGCCGATCTTCAAGCCAATGAATTTGATTCATTTCTGAAGCCTTTATTTTCACAGAACTGTCACAAGTGTCATGGTGAAAAAAAGGTCAAAGGCAAGGTCAACCTGAAGGAAATTCAAAGCCTCGAACAGTTCATGGCCAGGCCCGAGATGATCAAAGAAATGATTGAGGTAGTCGATGCGATGGACATGCCACCTGAAGATGAGCCCGCACTAGCTGATAACGATAGAACAAGACTAGTCAGCTCCCTTAAAAATATTCTCAGGGCCTCAACTGCTGACGAAAAGAAGGAAGGTTCATATCTGCGAAGGCTTAACCGGTTCCAGTACAATAATACGATCAAGGATCTGTTCGGATTAAATAATAATGTCTTCAATATTCAGGAAAAACTGATGACAAGACATGACAATTATATTCTCAATGAAAAGGTACCTGACACAGTCAAAGTTTCTTGTCTGTCTCTGCGTAAGGAAGGCGGGATGCAAAATGTGGATTCTTTTCCACAAGACCTGCGTGCAGAACATGGCTTTGATAACCAAGTAAACCAACTGACATTATCACCACTCCTTCTCGATTCATTCCTTAAACTCAGTGTATCAATTTTAGAGAGTCCAGATTTCAACGAAGGTTCCGTTGCCATATGGAAGGAATTCTTCAAGGCACCAGATGACAATACAAATCCTTTGGAGGAAATCAAAAAACGCCTTGGTCCATTCATGAGAAAAGCTTTCCGAGGTCAAGTTGATCAAGAAACACTGAATAGATACTCTAATTATGGACTCAAAAAAATAAACGCTGGGTCATCCTTCACTGAAGCCATGAAAAAGACGACATCCGTGGTCCTCTCTTCTCCAAAATTTCTATTTCGTTATAGGCATAATAATGATCAGAAAGATCCTTACGTAATTGCCTCTAACCTTTCGTTTTTTCTCTGGGCAAGCGGGCCAGACGATGAATTATTAAACCTTGCAGAAAGCGGGAAACTGCAAAACCCGGACTCAATGATGCAAGCAGTGGACTATATGTTCAAGAGTCCTAAAATTGAGAGATTCCTGGACACTTTTCCTTCGCAATGGATGCAACTCGAAAATGCATTGGCGGCAACGCCCGATCCGGGCAAGGCAAGATTATTTAGCATAGATAAAAA
>JABSSR010000219.1 GCA_013213965.1 Verrucomicrobiales bacterium
TCTGCAATGCACTATCCATAACTACATTATGCCACACTTCGAAAATCTTTGAGCTTAGGTTTCTTTGATTTTAACACATCATTATCAACGCAATTAATAACTCTGGGAAGTTGAGGCAACTTATCAGCCCACGTATCTACTGAAGCCTCGCTAATGACGAAGACAGGATGAGTGCCAGACAAAGTCACTAATACTTTGGACACAACCTCAAGGTCAGACTCAGGATAATGTTGAGCTTCAGCCAAACAATTAAGCACCTTGGAAACGAATCGGGGATTTTTAATCTCCATCATTTTCCATCCAGTGAAAGGGCCACAAATTTCAAAAGGTATATTCTGGTCTCGACACATTAATATTAGACCAGTCACAAGACTAATTGAATGCTCAAAGACTTCAGGCCAGATAAGTTTCCCGGAAGGAGAATATGAATGAAACACCAAAGAATATTTCTGGGGCGTTGAATAATCATAATCGCGAACATAAAGCTGTCCTGTTCGCGCATAAGCAGGCCAAATGATTTGATTAACTTTATCCCCTTTTTGAAATTCTCTGGATCCACAAATTTCACCATCATTATTATGCACAAAAGACATTGATGAATTGCCTTCACCGCCACCTGCCACTGTCGATTTAATAGCCGCTGTAAGCATTGGCCTTGGATAAACCTGCATCACTTCCATCCCACGCCTACGCTTTACAACATGAAACAGACCGAGAGGAAAATCTGAAACGAGCCGATATCCTTTCCCGTTGACGGTCCCCCTCTTCACTACTCTAGTCTGAAAGTCCTCAGCCAGACTTTGTCCGGGCCTAATCAAATCACATGCAAAACCCTTTTCAGAAAACGGTAAAAAATGATCATAGATCATTATATTGCGAGAGCTCATCCAACGTTTTTGATTTATTATTTCTAATTCAAAATTAAAATCATGCCCCGAAAAAACAGTTCTAGGAATTCTCCTTAATATTCTTAATTTTTTGACGTTTTGCTTGGCGGAATAATAAGCAAATAATAAAACAATCACTCCAAAAACCCCCAACTGAACAACTAAAGACTCTCCAATCATTGAGCCAATAACAACCATAGCAAAAGACATTCCGACCAAACCTTTACCGCGAGGCGTCATCTTTGGACTTTCTTTACTTTTCTTGATCACGACTGAAGACATAAAACAGATCAAATAATTTCTTACACTCTATTCTAATCAACACTAATACAAACTACGTACATTTGATTGATTCCGCTGAATTACTTATAATAGAAATTTCATGAAAAAAAACCTAGTAGCTATGAATTATCTAATAAATTTACATTGAAAGCTAAAAATATACTAATCAGCGGAGCTGCAGGACTGATCGGCAAACATTTAATTCCTTCTCTAGAAAAAAAAGGACACAATGTTATACGCCTGACTAGAAATCCCAGTCAGGATCAAGACATTAAATGGAATTCAAAATCCGATTCAATAGACCTTTCTAAAGCAGGGAAACTCGACGCTGTAATTCATCTGGCCGGAGAAAGCATAACGAATCGCAGATGGAACAAATCACAAAAAGAAAAAATCTTAAATAGTCGAAAACAAGGTACCAGATTATTATCTGAATCAATCGCAAAATTATCGATCCCACCAAAAGTCCTCATTAGCGCTTCAGGGATTAATTATTATGATCAAGATTCTAATGCATCTCATACTGAGAGTTCGCCTCCGGGAACACGGTTCTTGTCAACTGTATGCAAACGGTGGGAAGAAGCGACGAGCCCTGCCCTTGAAACAAATATTAGAGTATGCATTATTCGTATTGGCGTCGTGTTGACACCTGCCGGTGGCGCGTTAAAAAAACTACTTCCATTCATGCGATTGGGAATGGGAGGAAGAATAGGTTCTGGACTTCAAAGGATGAGTTGGATTGCCATTGATGACCTCATCGGAATAATCAGTGAAGCCTTACTAAATGACCACTGGAAAGGCCCAATTAACGCAGTAGCAGATGAACCCGTCACCAACAAAGAATTTACTCATATCTTATCACAATTGTTAAAACGTCCAGCCCTTTTGCCTGTACCTGAAATCTTGATTAAAATGCTTTTCGGTCAAATGGCAGAAGAAACTCTACTAGCTGATTTACCCGTATACTCAAAACGCATGCCAGAACTAGACTATAAATTGGCCTATCCCTCTCTGCACAAGGCACTTACTCACTTAATTAAGTAAAGAGAAAAAAGCGTTCTTCGGTAAGGATTGGTTTTGACCACTTAGTTCAGTACAATTAATATCAAATTAAAATAAAAAGCGGGAGAGCTGGCTAGCCAGTTGAGAGTCGTCATTATTGGCGATACCCCTTGAACCTGAAACGGATAATGCCGACGTAGGAAGTCTTTTTATAAGTTCATACACTTATGGGAACGACTGTCCCTCTGCGAGGCATAAATTATTAAACACCATTGACAGACCCAAGTAAAAACAAATGATTGCCTCTTCTGAATCCATCGACAGTGATCCCTTATTCCCGAACAGTGAACGGATTTACTGTGATGGGAAAAAACACGAAGGCCTTGCCGTCTCAATGAGAGAAATCTCGCTTTCAGCTAGCCAAAAACCAAATGACCTCATCGAACCCAATTATCCTATAAGAGTTTACGATACGTCCGGACCATGGGGTGATCCAAATTTCAATGGTGATGTTACCAAAGGGCTCCCAGCCCTGAGGAGAGAATGGGTTCTTAATCGAGGTAACGTTAAAGAATACGATGGGCGGACTTTAAAGCCGGAAGATAATGGATACTTGTCTGATAAACACGCTGAAAACTACAACAAGAAAAAAAAGGCAAAGAACAGGTTATTGGAATATCCCGGCCTGAAGCGTAAACCACTCAGATCAAATAGTTCTGACCCGGTAACACAATTGCATTACGCGCGTGAAGGAATCATCACTCAAGAAATGGAATACATCGCCATCCGCGAGAACCTAGGCAGAGAAACAGCCTATAAAGCCATTCATGACAATCGGAAAGATCCCCGAAATGTAATGAACTTTGCTCATCAGGGACAGTCATGGGGTGCATCAACACCAGAATACATTACACCGGAATTCGTTCGAGACGAGGTTGCAAGGGGCAGAGCAATTATTCCTTCAAATATTAATCACCCCGAATCTGAACCTATGATCATAGGCAGGAACTTCCTTGTTAAGATCAATGCAAACATTGGAAATTCTGCAGTCACCTCGTCAATTGAAGAAGAAGTAGAGAAGATGCGATGGGCGACTAAGTGGGGAGCAGACACGGTAATGGACTTGTCCACAGGAAAGAACATACATGCTACCCGCGAATGGATCATTCGTAATTCCCCGGTACCGATAGGAACAGTACCCATTTATCAGGCATTAGAAAAAGTAAATGGAAGAGTAGAAGATCTGTGCTGGGAAGTGTTCCGTGACACACTGATAGAACAGGCGGAACAGGGAGTCGACTATTTCACAATTCATGCAGGCGTATTACTTCGTTTCATTCCTCTAACAGCAACTAGAATGACCGGCATCGTTAGTCGTGGAGGATCCATCATGGCAAAGTGGTGCCTATCACACCACAAGGAAAACTTTCTTTATGCTCACTGGGATGACATTTGCGACATCATGGCAGCATACGATGTATCATTTTCAATTGGTGATGGTTTAAGGCCGGGATCAATTGCAGATGCAAATGATGAAGCTCAATTCGCCGAACTTAAAACACAAGGCGGACTCACTGAACGTGCATGGGCAAAAGGCGTTCAGGTTATGAATGAGGGACCCGGACACGTCCCTATGCATATGATTAAAGAGAACATGGAAAAACAAATCGAATGGTGCCATGAAGCCCCTTTCTATACACTCGGACCACTCACAACAGATATTGCTCCAGCCTATGATCATATCACCAGCGGCATAGGAGCCGCCATGATAGGATGGTATGGCTGTGCTATGCTGTGCTATGTGACCCCAAAAGAACATCTGGGCCTACCAAACAAAGAAGACGTTAGAGAAGGGGTTATCACATATAAGATTGCTGCCCATGCAGCAGACCTAGCAAAGGGACACCCTGCCGCTCAGGAAAGGGACAATGCCATTTCAAAGGCCCGGTTTGAATTTCGATGGGAAGATCAATTTAATCTCAGTCTCGATCCTGACAAGGCACGCGAATTCCATGACGAAACACTTCCACAGGAAGGAGCAAAAACGGCTCACTTCTGCAGTATGTGCGGGCCCACTTTTTGCGCAATGAAAATAAGTGATGAAATACGCCAGTATGCTGACGAGAAAGGAATAAAAACTGAAGATGCCATAAAATCAGGAATGGAAGAAAAGGCTCAAGAATTTAAAGAGTCCGGTTCAGAAATTTATTCCTAAGAACATTTCCACGTAATTGAAAAACAAAGCCACAACTTCCTCAGAAAATTCAAGGTTGTTTGGATGAATTTAATTCAATGGTCTTACTGAGTGAATTATCACTGACATCACGATCATCCCCATTCAGATTCTCATTAACAATCACTGTCGCTGATACAGCAAGCCCCTCCTCTGTCACATCTGAAGAAAACCCTGACGGAGTTTCGATTACAGCAATTTCTCCAACAGGTATGAATGATACATTATAGGTGCGCTCAGTTGATCCTGAATCCACTCGTACCGTCAGATTATGAAGCGCTGTCGTCCCTCTGTTCTCAACGACTACCTGAGCAGTATTTGGCTGTCCGCTGAGTTCAGCACTCACTGGATCATAATAATAACTCGCAAGCCCAGCATCCGTTATGTTGAGAACGTTACGCTCTAACACGCGCCCCAAATTGAGATTCCCGACCCCATAAACAATGTCATTACCAGGAGCTCCAGCCTCATTCGAATATTTTTGAAGTAATTCATATGCAGAAAAAGCTGACATCCCTTGATTTTCAGACATCACCGCGGCAACGGCTCCAGAAACAAAAGGTGCACTGGCAGACGTACCACTAAAACTCACAGCTTCGCCTTCAGGCCAAGCGGCCCAGACCGCATAACCTGGTGCAGTCATTCCTCCATCTTGAAGATTGTTCCCAGAATTAGCAAAATCAACATGCTGACCAAGCGCATCATTTGCAGTAACTGCCACGACACCTTCAATTGCAGCGGGAAAACTAATTGCATTCACACCCTCATTGCCAGTAGCGGCAACAATTAAAACGCCCGCATCGTTAGCATAATCAACTGCCCGACGAACTATCCCGCTGTCACCTTTGGAACCTAAGCTAATATTAATGATGTCAGCCCCAGAATCAGTAGCCTGAATAATAGCTTTTGCAAGGGTATAACTATCACTATAACCATCATTATCTAATACACGATAACTTAAAATTTCTGCGCCCGGAGCCACGCCTGAATAACGAGAATCACTTCCTCCTATGATGGAAGCCACTGCAGTCCCATGACCATTATCAGAATCAATAGGAACAAGATTCCCATTAACATCTCTTACAAGATCATATTCTAAAATATTTTTCCCGGAAAAAGTTTCATGCTCCTGAATACCACTATCTATGACTGCAACCTTTATTCCTTTTCCAAATTCCAGATTTCCTTCTCCAATTCCTATGAACTTCAAAGCATCGCGACCAAACGGAATCGCTCCTTCTCCCGCCCCAGGAGAATCACCAGTGCCTGGCTGACCGGGCAAACTCACCAAAAAGTTTGTTTCGATTTCATATCCAGATGGATCAAGATTGGCCAACTCACCAAATAGATCACCATAATTTTCAAAACCAATTCTCATCGACATAAATCGATCCGAACTGCCGAGAAGCCTCAAATTGCGATCAGACAAAATCTTTAGAAAATCATTGTAATCTACCTCATTGGTAAAACGAAGGATCACCTCATTACGGAGCGCGGAAGAATCTGCAGCCAAGGCAGCTAATAGCTTTCTTAATGCATCTAATGCAGATGAAGCAAAAGGTAACCGACTCGCAGAATCATTAATTAAAGGAATATCAATGTCCGGCAATCCAGAAAAATCAAGAACCAGCCTATCAATGATTTCTGTCGATTTATTATTATCCGCATTGCGTCGTGCATAATTAAAAAAAAGAAAAAATACCATCATGAGAATCCCAAGAGCAGTGATGCTCAAAGTAAAGATAGTGGATTTTTGATTCATTAGATTAATTCGAGATGATGCAACCCCATTTTCTGCTCAATGAAGCATCGATAAGATGACAGAATAATTACGAAAGTTTATTTTATTGATCGGATCAAGATCGTTATTAATAAATATCAGCATAATGTCATTATAATCCTAAATCTGAATTTATAATTTAGTAATTCAATAACTGTTAAAAACTGAAATTAAGAAAAAATGAATTTTAGTAAACTCGAATATACTGCCATTGATTTTGAATCGACGGGTTTTCGTGAAGATGGAACTGACGAGCCTATACAGTTAGGAATGGCCTCAATGTATGGACTTGAAATCAGAAAAGAAAGTTTCTATAGAAGCTTCATCTCTCCTAACAAAGAAAGACTCATCGAAAAATCAACAAATCGAATACATAGAATAACAGATTTAGACCTAAAAAATGCACCAAAACTTAACGAACTGTGGCCAACTATAAATAAAGCTCTGTCGGGTAAAGTAGTAGTTGCTCATGGTGCTGGGACTGAAAAAAGATTCCTGAGAGCCTTTCCTATGCATGGGTTTAAACCATGGATAGATACATTACAACTGGCTCGTAAAATCATACCAAAAGCTAAAGACCATTCACTGGGAGCATTAATTGATGAAATTGATGCTCATGAGGAAATAAAAGCATATTGCCCTGATTTGTGTTGGCATGATGCCTTATTTGATTCAGTAGCATCCCTTGTACTATTGAAAGAATTATTAAAGCGAGTCAGAGAAAACACAATATATCAGGAAATTATGCAATTTTAGTCTGATTCTGTCGTTATTTTCAGTGTTTTACTTCTTTTCGGCTTATAAATTACAAATTTATTGCTCAATATTATATTATGGTAATTATAATATAGATGATAATTTTATTGATTCTTGTTTTTTATACGCCATAGTGAAAGTTATTCGTCCTGAGTGATTATTGAACAATACGATCGAATGACAAACACCCGCAAGAGAGCATCACTGCTTAAAAACAGATCCAAATATGTATTATTAACTAATATTAGTACATTACTCATTAGCTTCATATTGACCAATCAAGGCATGAGCCAATCAAGATTGGAAACATCGCCACTATATGAAAAAGAGGCAAATTTACTCCGAAAGGCACCTATAAAGGAATATGATTTTAACCGAGCATCAGTTCGCGACGTATTACGCTTTCTCGCAAATGATGCGGAAATCGACTTTGTAGCAATGCCGGAAAATGGAAATGACGATGCAAAGTTAATTACTTTTTCTCTCAATAAGAGTCCATTTGCAGCTCTTGAAACCATTGCCAAGATGAATGGGGTCTCCCTGATTTATGAAGACGGAGTCTGGCACATGAGACCCTTAAGTGACAAGAGCCTCATTGCTCGCACTTACCGTTTACGATTTAACACTGGTGAAATTAGTAGAAATTCAAACAACTCCACAAGCAATGTTAGCTCCAAAGGTTTTGGCGCCTCTAGTAATACTTCTAGCAACGGAACTTATGGACGAGGAAACAATACCAATTCACCTATGTCAGGAAACGGAGGTGCTGGGCAACTCGGCCTCAACGGAACCTCGAGCCCATTTTCAACTAGCGCTGATGAACTGGTAGGTGCAATAAAAGGAATTGTAGGTATTAATACTAGGGGCATGAACGCTATAATTGCTCCTGGAGATAATAGTGTTGGAAATTTCGGAAATCTCAATTATCAGGCGAAACCTAATAAGATTGGACCCGCACAAAATATTGTTAGGAGTTCGGATCAGAGCTCGAGAAGCAATAATGGGCAAGTCATATGGAACTCAGACAATAACTCCTTATTCGTAATTGCTAACAGACAACAACATCAACTCGTAGAGAAATATTTGGAAACTGTTGATAGGCCTCAACCATTGATAGCTGTCGAAGTGAAATTCTTTGAAACAACCAAAGATCCACGGAAACAAATGGGGGTCGATTGGTCAGGAACTATGGATGGCGGTTATGGGCTTAGTCTTTCAGACCTTTCAACTAATGTTAATCTGAATAAAATTAATAGCACCGACATGCCTATGACCGCTATTCTAAGCGGCCCAGACGTTCAGGCTAAGGTACTAGCTTTAGTGAAAGACCGTGAAACTACAACTGTCAGCTATCCAAGAGTTCTGACAAAAAATAACCGTGAAGTTGTCATTCAGAGCGTTGTCAACCAGCCTGTCCTATCTGCTCAATCAAGCACCACGCCGGGCGTGGGCGGAACAACGACCTCATCCGTCTCTTACCTGCCAATTGGAACAAGCATTAATGTTCTTCCGAAACGACTAGAGAATGGAAGAATATCTCTTCAAGTCCTTATTACTGTATCAAGTATCATCGGTTCAGAAATAATAGACGGAAATTCTTACCCAGTAGCCAGTTCACGAGTTTTCACTGCCCCGCTTGAAGTGGAAAGCGGTTACACTCTTGCCATAGGGGGCCTCGACGAAGCCAACGATTCACGTGAAGGGGTCGGACTCCCTTTCCTAAGCAAGATTCCTTTACTTAAGCATGGATTTAAAAGTGACAACAAAATGCACAGTCGCAAAAACATGTTGATTTTTATAACACCCACAATGCTTGATCCTAGAAGCGGTGGAATCTCTGAAACTCCAATCTCTGAAATCCCTCAAAGAGGCAACAGCAAAAAGCCACAGGCTCCACGTATCAGGCCTGACGGTTCTTTCACGGGAGGAATAAGCTCAATTGATAAAGCAATACCTTGGATTCAAAAAGAACATACTCTAATTAGACAAGTGGTAATTGAAAAAAGAGCCTCAAAAAAACATAGCGAACAATTACAAACCTTAAAAAACACTGTCCAATCCTTGCAGCATCAGATTGAAAAGCACATTGAAACCAATCCCAAAAGAGCGAAAGAATTACATCCCAATCAATGGACTTTAATTGACCTAGAAGAAAGCATAACAAGAACTCAAAAAGAATTGCAGAAAAAGCACTTCCAGCTCTTTAGCAGGCCTCTAAGCAAGGCCTACTAGATCAAAAAATTAAAATTAAATATACTCTCCTTGTGTGGTAGGGGGTCTCGTAACCTCGGTAACGGGGCCTCCTTTCCGCCTAAATCTAGGCAATTACACAGCTTTTTGTATTCCGTTCTTCTGAAACTTGCGGTGGAAGCAGATTTCCGCTAACACATTAGCATGGAAATAAATAAAAAACTTACCAATATCATCTGGGTTTCCCTATCAACAATTTTATTATCAAACTGCAGCACAGTGAAAGTCAGCAAAACCCCATTCGGGTCAACAAGTAATGGTACAGCTGTGGATTTATTCACACTAGAAAACCCAAACGGGATGCAGGCTAAAATCACCAATTACGGTGGCATCCTTACACAGTTACATGTGCCAGATAAGAACGGAAAATTAGGAGATGTTGTACTCGGCTATGACAAGTTATCCAGCTACATTAAAGCAAGCCCATACTTTGGCTGTATAACAGGACGATATGCTAACAGGATCGCTAAAGGTCAATTTAAAATTGGGGAAACAACATACAAGCTTGCAACTAATAATGGAGAAAATCATCTCCATGGCGGTGATGTAGGATTTGATAAAAAAGTATGGGCAGCGAAAGAAGTTAAAGGATTCGGAAGAGCGGGTATAGAACTCACCTACCTCAGTAAAGACGGTGAAGAAGGCTATCCAGGGAACCTCGCTTCCAAGGTAACTTACTGGCTCACGGTTAAAAACGAACTCGAAATAGAATATGAAGCTCGAACAGATAAAGCTACACCAATCAACCTAACCCATCACTCGTATTTCAACCTCGCTGGAGAAGGAAGCGGTAACATACTTGGGCATGAAGTGGAAATTTTTGCTAACACTTTTGTCCCTACTGATGCCGGAAATATCCCACTCGGCGAACTAAAAAAAGTCACAGGAACTCCTTTCGACTTTCTAACTCCGCATAAGATCGGCGAACGGATAGAAGAAAAAAACCAGCAACTTGAGTTTGGTAAAGGCTATGACCATAACTGGGTAATAAACGACAGACACAAAACCATAAACTCTATTAATTTGGCAGCCAGAGTCACCGAACCTAAAACTGGACGAGTAATGGAAGTTTTAACAGATCAGCCTGGTATTCAATTCTACACGGGAAATTTTCTGGATGGCTCAAATATTGGAAAAGGAAATAAGGTATACAATCACCGGAACGCCTTCTGCCTTGAAACTCAAGTCCATCCGGACAGCCCAAATCAGCCAAATTATCCAAATAGTATTCTCAAGCCCGGAGAAACCTACAGGCATTTTTGTGTATACCGCTTTAAGACGAAGTAATACTTAAAGAAAGCAATCAATTACTTCAAAAACCGACGAAAGATTCAAATTCAATCCTACTGGTAATCCCATGCTATAAGGAGAGCTCACGATTACCTGATTTCCTTGAGGAGCTATGTGAATCTGCATCGGCCACCGCATTACCAATCAAAATACAAACTGTCGACGACGGATCCGGCACAGAGGAAGCGGAGCTCATGATCTCATTGATCAAAAGATTACAAGACAAATTCAGTCTCCTATTGGATGCTCTCATATTAGAAAAAAATCAGGGCAAGGGCGGAGCCATTTACTCAGGTTGGGATCAGGCAGATCCTGTAAAATATAAATGGATCGCATTCGTCGACGCTGATGGAGCCATTTCTCCTCAAGAAACTCTTAACTTTCTCTCACAAACACAAAACAGTAAAAACAAAGACAAAACCTGTCTTTGGTCAGTTCGAATAACAGGAGAAGGCAAAGAAGTTCAACGAACAAAAATGCGTATGGCCCTAGGTAATATTTTCCGCAGCATCGTTAAATTCACCTTCAACTTACCCGTAAGAGATACTCAGTGCGGTTTGAAGTGTTTGCCGACTGAAGCATATCAAAAGATTCGCCATCATCTTGCTGAAAAACGTTTCGTATTTGACGTTGAACTTGCAGTGCACCTGACAAGACAAAAATACAAACTAAAAGAAATCCCCATTAACTGGAACGAGAGCCCCGGATCAACGATTAATATCAAATCCGCCTTCAGAATGCTGATTTCCTTATTTGTTATTCGTTGGAACCTCTTAATGAGAAAATCGTAAGGACATCAATAATTAACAGGTGAATCATGGAATCAACCACCCTATTCCCTGATCATCTATATTTTCAATCAAGACCTGCATTGGTCTTCTTCGTCCACTTAATTCAGGAGCCTTAAGGTTCAGTATGCATGGAATCCATAGCCTCTCATCACCTCCAAAATCAAGCTCCTTCATAAGCTCCGCCACTTTCCCTCCAGGATTAACATAACCATACATTAGCGTTTTTCCTCTCAAATCAGTAACGGCATAACACGGCATGGACCGATCTTTATAATCATACTCATAATATTGTGCAGGCCTAGTCAGAACTCTAACCCTTACAGATCTATCTGATGGCCATTTCGAAAATGCACGAACATCAACTTCCCCGTAACCCACAGCACTCTCCCAATCCAACAGTACCTCCCCTTCTTCGTTGATTTGGAAATACAAATAATGTGGAACAGCAGTAACTGAACTTTTAATTCTACAGAAATTTAACCCGTCAATTGAAAACTTAGATAATGAACCGATATCAATTGCAGGTAAAACAAGATCATCTCTTAAATCGGTATACGCATCTACCATCTTAGTATTTACCACTTCAGGGATCCTCACATACTTGAGTCTTTCTTGAATGGCCTTTGCGACAGAGAACTTCTTTAAAATAACAGAATAATTATCAGCATCATGAACCGTTATCGGCTCCACAGATGAACTGGAATGATTTTGGCTTCTCAATTTATTTTGCTTAACAAGCGTCACTACAGAAACACCGAGAATAAGTACGATCATAGAAACCACCCCAAAACGTTTAAGATAAAAATATATCCCCCTACTAGACTCAGGATAACTTTTCCATGCAGAGCTCATATCAAAACCAGCTTCAGCTTCTTCTTTAGAAATCATTTTTGGGAGCTCATTCTTTTTCAAGCGGTGCTCAACCTCATGAACTAATATGGATTTATCGAAACCATCCTCAACAGAGGCAGTTAGAGATGAGATTTCATTATCTACGTTACTAGGTTTCGGCAAATCGGTCCTCTGTGCACCTGCAATTCCTTCAGATCCAGACAATGGCACAGCGGCATTTCCAACGCTGATCTCAGGCGCTATCATCTTACCACTGCAATGCACACAAACAGTTTCCTTACCTTCAAAGCGTCGTTTAATCTCGATCGGCTTTGAACAAAAAGGACATCCAAACGCCATTTTCCCTCCGGCAATTTTCTTCGCAGAGAAAATTTCAATATCTCCCCTGCAAATTGCAGCGACAATCTCCTCATCACTCTGCGGACTATCAACTCCGGTATCTTTTTTGCTTATAAGATCCCGATCTAAATCGTCAGTAAATCTCTTAGGGTCATAACCCTCTTCTCTTCGCGAAGGTATCACTTTTTGGTCCTTTAATTATATTCTTTATAATTGATCAGACCCATTCATCCAATCAATTACAATTTGTATAACAGAATACTATAAATAGATTAATTTATAGCACATCATTCATTATTCCCCAAAGGCCTTCTCGATTAGTAATATCGCCAACGGCTCAGTAGATTCATCAAGCCTCACATTGGCATCTTTAAGATCCTTGGAAGATTTGCATATCTTATAGCTAATTTCTGTCACAGACATCATTAAAATTAGAGCACCTATATGCCAATAATCCAACTAGTTGAATAAAGAAATAATCTCCACTGAACATTATGATTATGCAGACTATTTCAA
>JABSSR010000022.1 GCA_013213965.1 Verrucomicrobiales bacterium
TCAGTTGAATTGATTAAGTGGCGGGTTAATTGTTACTTATAATGAATGAAAATCCTAATAAACTTCCCAAGGATCTTGAGCTTAAGGATAGTTGGGACACTTCAGCGCTGAGGGTCCTAGTTGATGAAAGATGTCATGAAGGCAGAAAACCGTCTCATTTATTCCTGGGAAGGCATGAAAGTGCATTATTAAGAGATCATTTGGGAAAGGCATTCGGGGATGAAGCTGTATCCACATTCAATGATTTATACTACATGGGAATGTTAGTAGTCGAATTGGACACTGAGAGTTGCGTTCGTGTTGCTGGTGAGAAGTTCATGGACAGGCTTGAGAAGAGTAATTTTGAACTTGAGGACTGGAAGGAAGATGACTTCTCGGAGTGGGATCTTCACTTCGGTTAATTTCTTAATCAAATAAATTCATTTGATCTAAGCTCGACTTTGTTTTTTTAGGCTCAAACCTTACCCCTGCTCCGATCAGTCTGACTGATTTTCCTTTCCCTCTTTCCCATGAGTTGATGAGCAACTCATTAAATAGCTCGCTGTTAATTCGGTTCGATTTCTTTTCTGTTGATGTTTTCTGAAAGTCAGAAAAAGTAATTTTCACAAATGCAGATTTTAATTTTCTGTCACTATGATTGGTAGTCAGATCGTCTTTCAGTTCTAGAAGTATAGATTTAAATTTTGCCTTCGCTTCATTGATTTGATTGATATTAATTTTGAAAGTGCGTTCGACACTAGTTGATTTCCTTTCTCTGTTAGTGATGACGGATCGATCGTCAATGCCTCTGCAGAGCTGATATAAGTTCACACCAAATTTGCCAAATTTTTGATGAAGTGTTGAAAGTTCAATAGATTGTAATTCTTTGCAGGTATTGACACCCATTTCATTAAGCTTATGAGCTGTTTTTTCACCAACGCCCCAGATCTTTGTTGCAGGAAGTTCCTTCATGAAGGCATTAATGTGTTCATCCGGGATGTGGTATTGGCCGTCAGGTTTATTCCAATCGCTTGCGATCTTAGCTAGCATTTTATTAGAGGCAATGCCTGCTGAACTTGTCAGTCCCCTTTCATCTTTTATTTGTTGCCGTATTTGTTTGGCTATTTTGCTTGGATCGGTTTTTAAATGACTCACATCGAGATAAGCTTCATCAAGTGAAAGAGGTTCAATTAATTGTGTTGTTTGCTTGAATATATCTCGAATCTTATATGACTCTTTACGATATAAATCGTGCCTCACAGGTAAAATAATGAGATCGGGACAAAGCTCCAAAGCCTTAAAGCCCGGCATGGCGGATCGGCAGCCGTATTTTCTTGCGATATAATTGCATGTGGTAAGCACGCCCCTGCTGCTGGGATTGCCGCCAACGGCGACTGGTCTATTTATAAGTTCTGGTCTTTCTCGAATTTCAATAGCAGCAAAAAAACAATCCATATCAATATGAATAATGGATCTGTTGGATTGTTCTTTATGATCAGGTTGCATCTGTACTCAGTTTTGCAATAGTTGAACTAAGACTGCTATAATTTATAACAAAACTATTAATCAAATATGAAGTGGAAACTTGCCATTTTTCTTTACCCGTTGTTAGCCTTCATGGCTCATGCGGAGAATCCTAAAGTCATTCTCTCAACTAATCATGGAAACATAACTATTGAATTAAATGCTGATAAAGCGCCCATCACTGTTAAGAACTTTCTTAAATATGTGGATTCAAAGTTTTACGATGAGACTGTCTTTCATCGAGTCATTAATAACTTCATGATCCAGGGAGGCGGTTTTGCAGATGGGGATCCTCCATCGCAAAAGCCGACAAATCCTCCAATTGTAAATGAAGGCAAGAAGGCTGGATTAAAAAACACTCGAGGCACAATATCGATGGCTCGGACCAATGATCCCAACAGTGCCACTTCACAATTTTTCATCAATGTTGTTGATAATAGTAAGAGTCTGGACCCTGGTGGTTTCAGTCCTGACGGTTATGCCGTATTTGGAAAAGTGATTGAAGGGATGGATGTCGTTGATAAAATTAAAGCTGTAGAAACTGGCGTCAGCGAAATTAAAACCTCAGTAGGCTTGAGGCCAATGAGTGATGTGCCTAAGAAAAAAGTGATTATTAAAACGATCGTTAAAGAAAAGAAAAAACCAGCAAAGAAGTAGATAAACTCATGAAAAATAATTTCAGACTATTAATTCTGTTTTCAATCTTATTAAGTATTACAGCCTGCAAGAAAAATTCTTCAAATGGCCAAGCCGAGGATAAACCCAGTAGTGAGAAATCAAATGCTGAGACTATCGTAACCGATAGTAAATCTGCCACAAAAGAGCCTGAAGAAGTTAAGGCCGTTGAACCTTTCACTAGAATCGCAATGGACACTAGCATGGGAGCCATTGAAATTGATTTAAATGCAGAGAAGGCTCCCATCACTGTTGCTAACTTTCTTAGCTACGTTGATTCAAAGCAATTTGATGGAACGATCTTCCATCGCGTAATGAAGGACTTTATGATTCAAGGCGGCGGCTTTACTGTTGCTGGTGATGAGAAAGAAACACGCGCATCTATCAAGAATGAGGGCAATAACGGCCTGAGTAATGAGCGCGGTTCCATTGCAATGGCTCGCACCAATCATCCTGACAGTGCCACGGCTCAGTTCTTTATTAACGTCGTCAATAATGATAGCCTTGATGGAGCTATTGGGCGTCCGGGTTATGCAGTCTTCGGTAAAGTTGTATCAGGAATGGATGTTGTNGATGCGATAAGAGAAGTTAAGACTGGCCCAAAGACNCTCAGATCCTTGCATCCNGACGGTANGCTCTTTCCTAGCCCCAATGGGAATGTCCCTATGAAGGATGTTGAAATCAAAACTATTAAAAGAGCAGAAAATAGTCCGTAAGACCTTGGTTTAACTGAGAGGCTCATTCAGGAGCTTCATTGCGCTACTGACTGAAGCGTCATCATGAACCATGGAGGAAAGGCTCCTCGCTATAGAGACTGGCTTTTCATGTTGCCAAACATTTCTGCCTATCGCAATCCCAGAAGCTCCTGCATCCAATGAATCCCTTACCATGCTGAAGAGTGCCTGGTCATCACCCATTGAGGCACCTCCCAAAACAATCACAGGCACTAGAGATGAATCGATAATTTGTCTAAAGTCATCAATGCTGGCGCTGGTCGGGAACGCAGTTTTGACTACGTCGGCACCTATTTCCGCGGCGCACCTCACTGCGAAGGAAATATTATCAACAGTGTAGTCGTTGGGTCGACCTATGCCGAATGGGAGTGATTCTAATATGACTGGGAGTTCGGAATCAATGCATTCGCTTACTAGGCCCGCGCATTCCCTATAAATAGTTTTTTCCTTTGGGTGATTCGTGTAACACATGTTCATGACGGCATTGGCTCCGACCGAGAGTCCGTCTTCTGCAGTGAAGACCCGGTAGCTGCCATGATCATTATTTCCTTCGTGAGGAGGCTTGTAGATGTCAGTTCTGAAGCAAATGCCCTTCCCTTTCAATGAATCACTGCAAGTACGGGCGAGCCCAAAGTTAACGACAAAGCCATTAACGTAAGGGTTAACGGCGTTTATGAGTTCGTCAGGCGATTCTAGTCCTTTGACCGGAATTGCAGTGCCATGATCGATAGGTAAAATAACGGTTTTGCCGTTTTTGAAAAATTTATCCCAATTAATTTGGAACTGATCGCCGTTTTCCATAATTACTGTTGCACTATTCTTTTAATAAGAACAAAGAAAAACTTGGAATTCATTATAGGATTCGATAATTATCATGTTCACATTTTTAACTAATTTATTGCGAATATGCCAAAAATAGAAACTAACGGAATTCAGATGCATTATACAGAACAGGGTGATGGTGATCCCCTGCTCCTTATTATGGGAATTACTGCTCCCGGAGCAGTTTGGGAAGCTCATGCTGCAGAATGGGACAAGAGCTTCAGATGTATTTTAGGTGATAATCGTGGGGTCGGTGAATCGGATAAGCCTGAAGGGCCTTACACGAGCGCCATGATGGCCGATGATTATGCCGGTTTGTTGGACCATTTAGGAATTGAGAGGGCCCGTGTCGTCGGTTGTTCGATGGGCTCAATCATAGCGCAGCAATTGGCCTTACGTCATCCGGACAAGGTTCAGAGTGCGGTTCTGATGTGTACTTGGGCAAGGTGTGACCGGTACGCGGTATCAGTTTTTGAGCATCTCGCCAACGTGAAAGCTAGGTTGAGGCCGGAAGAGTTCATGAAATATGTCCAGCTGTTAATCTTTACAAAGCCTTTCTGGGACAATGATGAAACTTATCAAGGCATTGTAGACGGTCAGAACGATGCTCGTCTAGGCGAGGCTCCGCAGCCGGTACATTCAATGGAAGCTCAAGCAGTTGCTTGCATTGAGCATGATGTGTATGATCAGTTAGGAGACATTAAGTGCCCTTGCCTAGTGATCGGTGGTGAGGACGATATTTTTACCCCAAAATGGATGGCAAAGGAAACTGCTGAGGCGATTCCTGATTCTGATCTTCACCTCTATGAGGGAGCTGGTCACGCTTTCCACTGGGAGAAATTAGATGATTTTAATCCTCGAGTAAGAGATTGGTTAACAGCGAACTAACATAACTTTAAACAAAGAAAGAAAACTAATATGGCTATAAAATTTGGTTCAGAAGTATATACATGGTTCATGGATGGCTATGGGGACGGGAATAATAATAAACTTGCACACATGGCCAAGATCATTGGTGAGGCAGGATTTGTGGGCATCGAACCGATGGTTCTTGAGCCTTATGACACTTACTGGTTAGGTGATTGCAAGGATCCGCAGAAATTAAAAGACGCACTAGATGAGGCTGGTATCGAATTAGCAGCTCTAGCACTTATTTGTAAGTGGGACGAAGAGGAGGAAACGGAGTCAGAACGCATTGCGGCTGATTGGACCATTGAAACGCTCAAACTATTTCCCGGAGCTGCCCTCGGAACGGTCCCATTACCTGATGGTAGGCACAGTCTTCAGCAGCGCAGAGTTAATCTAGTAAATAACGTAAATAGAGTCTCAAGGAGAGCTTCAGAGGCAGGCCTCAAGTGCTCATTTCATCCGAACAGTCCACCACCTTCATTGGTGAGGACGCAGGACGATTATGACGTTGTTTTAAATAGTCTGGATACAGAGGTCACCGGATGGACCCCGGACGTGGGTCACATTGCGAGAGGTGAAATGGATGTCATTGATACGATGACTAAGTGGGGACATTTGGTTAATCACATTCATTACAAAGACTTTTCTGGCAATGGTCCGGAGCCCTGGTCTCAGATGGGAAGTGGTAAACTTGATTTCCATAAAATAACAGAATGGCTCACACTGAGGAACTATGAGGGTTGGATTATCTGTGAAGATGAAGCTGAAGTAGCCATCAAAGATCCTGACGGTGTTACATTACAAAACGGCGCATGGTGCAAGGAGAACTTGTTTCCTATGGTCTAGGGTCGAATTAACTTTATTAAAGCTAATAGCGAATTCATGTTCCCAGGATAGTGGAAATGATTTTCAAATATTAGTACGGATAAAATGTCAAAGTATTCAATTGGATTGGATTTTGGGACCAATTCTTGCCGATCAGTTATCATTGATATTTCTGATGGTAGAGAACTCGGGACCACCGTTTTTGATTATCCTTCGGGTGAACTTGGAATATTGACTGATCCTAGCGATCCAAATGTAGCGAGGCAAAACCCTCAAGATTACATTGATGGGCTTAAATTTGTCATTACCGGATCATTGGAAGAAGCCAGAGTCAATGATCCTGAGTTTGATGCAAATGAGGTCATCGGTATCGGGGTAGACACGACGGGAAGTACTCCAGTCCCTATCGATGAGAGCGGCACACCATTGGCTCTCTCTGATAAATTTAAGAATAACCTAAATGCTATGGTATGGCTGTGGAAGGACCATACTGCACATGCGGAAGCTGCAGAAATAACATCTAAAGCAGAAGAGTTGCGGCCTCAATACCTTGCAAAGTGCGGAGGCACGTATTCATCTGAGTGGTGGTGGTCAAAGATTCTTCACTTGAAAAGATGTGCTCCTGAAGTCTTTGACTCGGCTCATAGTTTTGTAGAACATTGCGACTATATCCCCGCTTTGCTGGCCGGTAACACTGACCCCTCATCAATTAAAAGGAGCGTGTGTGCGGCTGGTCATAAGGCAATGTATTCGCATGAATGGGGCGGACTTCCTGATAAGGAATTCCTAAATGAACTTGATCCAGCTTTCTCTGATCTTCGTGACAGGTTATTTAGTGAAGCTTTTAGTTCAGAAAAATCAGCAGGTAATCTATGTAAGGAATGGGCTCAGAGGACCGGTCTGGTCGAAGGCACGCCGATAGCGGTAGGTGCATTTGATTGTCATATGGGTGCTGTCGCCTGCGGGGTCAAGGAAGGAGTGCTCACTAAGATTTTAGGGACAAGTACATGCGACATAGCAGTGATGCCGAATACAAAAGCTCTTGATGATGTGCCCGGAGTGTGTGGAATCGTTGATGGATCAGTGCTCCCGGGTCATTACGGGATTGAGGCAGGACAGAGTGCGGTAGGAGATATTTTCTTATGGTTAGTGAATAATTTGGTGCCTGATAGCTATGGAGCGAGCACCGATGATAAATTTGTTAAAATGGAGGAGATGATGTCGGAATCATCTCCAGGTTCTAGTGGGCTTCTTGCACTGGATTGGAATAACGGTAATAGGACGATCCTTGTCGATGTTAGGCTCTCGGGATTGTTGGTGGGGCAGACATTGCAGACTAAGGCTCACGAAATTTATCGTGCATACATAGAAGCTACCGCATTTGGAGCCCTAACAATAATTAATAGGATAGAAGAGTACGGAGTCCCAATCAATGAAGTAGTGACGACTGGAGGACTGGCCGTAAAAAACGATACACTGATGCAGATTTATGCTGATGTCCTAAATCGCCCTCTGAAAGTGGCGATAAGTGACCAGACATGTGCCGTGGGAGCAGCAATGTTCGGAGCAAGTTGCAGCGGTGATTACCAGATCAGCGAATTGCAGAACAATTGTTCTAAGGTTAGGGAGGAAATTTACAATCCTAATTCTGATCATGTTGCGGTTTATAAAGATCTCTATTCTCTTTACTTGGAGCTACATGATTCCTTTGGCACGGGAGAATGGCAGGGCAATTTGTCAGGTGTAATGAAAAAGTTAATTGGGATCCGTGAGGCTCAAAGATCTTAAGAAATTCACTGCCTTGCCCAGACGCCCCATACCCGAAGATATTCCGGAATAATTAACTCTTCATTGGAGTTTGAATCGAGAGCCTTGAAGACTTCTTTGGCAAGATTCTCATCTTTTAACTTTTTACTTTGTATGAACTCTTTGGGGATCAGTTTATTATTTTTATCAGTGTCCATGGATGAAAATATGGATTTGGCCTCATCCGTAATGATGCGGTTCTCGATGTACTCCTTCTCAGACACAAAACCATCTTTGTTTGAGTCAGAAGCATTAAAGATTCCTGCCCTTGATTCGGGTGTTAAGTAGCGGCCATTGTCTACGTATTCTGTCTTTGAGTGCTTTCCGTCTTTATCTCTGTCAGTGAAGCCAAAGAGTCTGCGGTAATTCTGGATCTCATTTTTGTTAGCGCCGGGGACCCCCTTAGCACCTAGGAGTTTAAGTATTTCTTTAGTTGAGTGGTTTAATATTGTTTTTGTGGTCTTGGGTTTTGTTGGATTAAATTTGATAGTTGGAGCCTTATTGTCAGTCGGATTAGTGGGTCTGGGGCCAAAGCTTGGTCTGATCTCATCAATGGTTAAATTTCCATCTTTGTTTTTATCTAGCTCTTTTAATGAGTTGGATGCATTTTTAAGTTCCTTCTCTGAGATGACTTTATCACCGTCCGAGTCGAGTGCTTTTAGAACAGGTAATGACCACATGAAGCTTCTTCCTGAAGAGGGTGGGCCCTGTCGCCTATTATTATTTGAATCTGATCCTTGAGCATTAGAATGTGTTAAAAAGAGGCCTGCAGTCAAGATGCCGATGCTAGTAAGTGAAAGCACTTTTAACGTCATGTTTATTTTTGTGTGTTTCACCATGTTTGATGAATTATTAAGAGATGGTTACGATCCTTACGTTATTGGTAAATGATCTGTGGAGTGGCTATTAATAACCTATGCAATACAAGCAAAGTAAAGCTTACTAGTTTTCCGTGATCTGATATGAGATTCTTTTGGTCTTATCAGATTTATCTGCAAGTTTCTTTTGAATGAGCTTGGAAACTACCTCGTCGATTGGGACTCCCCTTTCATCAGCGATTCTCTTAAAGCTTAAGTATTGAGTTTCTGAAAGGCTGACTCTTAGGGGCTTGTTATTTTGATTTAAAAGGAAATCCATTTCTTACTCTATTAGAGCATATTCGAGCGATTAATGTCAGTAATAATATTGTGATGACTATAATTTAATTGTGGTGTTTTTCGATTCTAAAGGGAATTACTTCAATATAGTACCTTTCGTCGAATCCCCTTCCTGATCCAGTATCTGGATGCTGACCACGGTACGTTGTTTTGGTAATCTCCACTTCCATATAAGTTCCTTCTTAGGAGTCACTTCGATGACATGATGACTGCCCTGATAAAAGCAAATGACAGTGTTCCCGTTAGATAATCGGTTAAGCCCAGTCATGAATCCCATCTTGATCTGGGGAAGATCCTTGGGCTCAAGTTTCCACACGACCTTGTCATCCTTGTCCACTTCAACGGCCATGACTCCGGCACCAGTAGAGAAGAGGGTATTTCCATTGTTCAGCCTCATTACAGCATGAGGTTTTGACATATTTACGTCTGGAATATTATTTATTGTGCGGACAGTTTTGCCTGATGAATCGATTTCTCTAATTTCATTGTCACAAGATATCATGCAAAGGTAATTACCATTCTGCAATTTTCTACACATTCTGAATCTCATGTGAAGATCGTCTTTTTTAGATTTAACAGGGACTTCTTTTAGGATTTTACCTTCACGGTTAACTTCTATGAGTCTGGACTTTCCATTTTGAGCGATGAGAATATTCCCATTACTGAGTGGTTGGCATGTATGGATTTCGTCTCTTTTCTCATTTGATTTCCACTCAAATTTCAATGTCCCTTCGTTCCCGTAAAGCTTTACTCCCCTCCTGTACGCAAAGAGCACGTCGCCATTCGGTAATGACCATACATCGTTAGGGTTTTGAGCTCTGAATGATTGTGTTATTTCACCTTTGTTGTTCACAATGCACACTTCACCTTTGGCGAAGTCTGCGCAGACAAAGTTATATTTAGGCCCAGTAATTGTCTGATCTGATAGTGCCTGAAGAGATGTAAATATTATAAATGCAAACAACATTGTAACCTTTTTCATATGAAAATGATCACATAAACGACAAGATAAAACAAGCCGCTCCTTGTGCGTACACAATTAGATATAGGATCGGCTCAATGCGAAAGGACTCGCTGCCGAATGTAATGAGGAAAATTCTCAATCACCGAAAGGAACG
>JABSSR010000220.1 GCA_013213965.1 Verrucomicrobiales bacterium
AAATAGTGCTTATGAGAAATTCTTGGGAGTTGATACTGGAGAATGGACATCCAATCGTGATCTCATAATGGAGATTGGAAAGGGATTAGCTGAGAGGAAAATTAGATTGATCATTTATATGACTGCCCGTGCACCCATGAGGCATTATAAAATCATCAAGGCCCTAGGTGATACGTTGCCAAGTATCAATGGCAAGCCTGCCGGGAATAAGATCGACCCAATGTCTCACCCCAAAAAAGTTAAAGGATTTAGACGCAGCGAGAATCAGGCTCCGAATCCAATTTTTTTAAAGAACTGGGGTGAAGTGTGTGGAGAATGGTCTCGGCGCTATGGTAAATTGATCTCAGGTTGGTGGTTTGATGGTTATAAGATGGAGATGAAGGATTCATATGAGAGCTTAAAAAAAGAGGCACACAATATTGATACTTGGATTGATGCTGTGCGTTCAGGAAATCCAGAAGCGGAACTGGCATTTAACGCAGGAGCACACCCCATTCTTTCCCTATGCACAAGAGGGAAGTTGTGCCCTTATCAGACATTTACTTCGGGCGAGAACCACAATTTTAATGAACGGACTAAGAAAGGATTTGGCAAGCCTCTAACACCTACAAACTTTCCCGCTCCTGATGGGGTTGTGTGGCATTTATTGCTGCCCGCTGGAAAGGGCTGGGGGGCCGGAGATCAATTGCGATTTAAGGTGCAAACACTTAAAGAACGCATTGATGTTATTAATGCAGAAGGCGGGGCAATTACTTTTGATGTGCCAATTAGTTCTGATGGTAAAATTCCAGAAAAAATACTACAAGGTTTTCAGGAATTAGGCACATATAAGGGTCAACTTAATGATGGCGTGAAGTCATTCTTAGATTGAAGATTTGTCCTAGGAAAATACGAAATGAAAGAACAAAGATGAGAGGATTACATATAACTAAAAAGTATTATTTAGCCATTGGGTTATTTTTGGCTGGCCCTTGGGCATCCGTTGCCGTTGAAGTGGAATTGGGATTACGCAAGCAACTCTTTGTGGATGACTGGGTAGTTGAGGAAAAGAGTGAAGTGGTTCGCGAGCTTGGTCAGGTGAAAAAACAGAATGGGGGTGAACCTATTTTTGAGGGATTCTTTTACGGTACCGTTTTACATGATGAGGGAAAATTTAAGATGTGGTACCGCGGTAACCCGTACGGTTACGCGGAGTCTGTTGATGGAATTCATTTTAAGAAAATTTCATTGCTTAAGGGCTTGGATCCAGCACATCACAATACTGCTTCTTTTTATATAGATCCGAATGAGACTGATCCGGCTCACCGATATAAAATCTGTTATGCCTATTTGCGCCCTCATGCGGCAGCACTGGGCTATTCGGCAGATGGGATTAACTGGAAGGCTTATAATGGAGGTAAGCCCGTCACTCACCGAGCAGCTGACACTTACAATCAGGTGTTGTGGGATAGTGAGGAGAAGGTGTACCGAATGTTTACTCGGACTGATTATCGTCGGCCCGCGAGTGGACTTGAGGTCCGTGGCACGCGCGACATGATTAATCCGGACATCAAGGCAGATCCAAAAAATTGGCGCATCGTGCGTGAATGGAAATTTGGTAAGGGAGCTGAGGATGAGATTTATCGCCGACAAATTTATGCGCTAACGGATTGGATCCATGAAGGAGTGCACTTTGCGTTGATGTCCGTTTATGAAAATATACCTAAGCCAGGTGAACCATACGATCGTAAGCCGGACCATCATAAGAGGCACGAGCATGACGTCGTCAATTTTTATATAGGAACTACCCGTGGCAATGCGATGTGGGACCTTACCTGGGTCTATGCAGGCAAGCCTCTCATTCCACGTGGACCAGACGGTAGCTTTGACAAGGATATGATATTTCCTGCCTCGCAAGTCGTCACGCATCTGGACCAACACTGGATATATTACAATGGTTATCGTGAACGTCATGGTGTTGCTGATAGGGGTCCTCACAGCATTGGTTTGGCCACGTTGAAGCGTGACCGATTCATTAGTTTATCCGCTAAGGGAGATCAACGTGGCTCCGTTCTAACTAAGCCCTTTCGGCTCGAAGGTTCTCGCCTTCAGATCAATGTTCAAGGTGAAGATGTTAGCGTCGATGTACTGGATGAAAATGGTAAAATAATTCCTGGGTTAAATTCACGGTCCGGCAAAGTCGACTCGCTACGATGGGAACCGAAATGGGCCAAGGGGCATGACCTTAGTCAGTTGTTAGGCAAAAATGTTCGGCTCCGGTTCCAGTTGCAGAATGCCAATCTATTCGCTTTTCAATTCCTTAATTCAAAAAAATAAAGCTCACTTAACTTTTTAATAAGTTCATATCTCGTTCACTGCTTCCAAAATTACCAAAGTCCATATTGTGTTTATGGAGTAATTCCAGATACAGATTGCAGAGTGGAGTCGGTTTCTCAAGGACAGTATGGGTTTGGTGCTGATACCCTCCACCGGCCACGATCATGGGCAAGTTGTTGCAGGTATGATTGGAGGAGTCGCCGAAATTGCTTCCCATGACCACGGTCGTGTGATCGAGAAGAGTCCCTCTCCCTTCCTTAATTTGATCCAGTTCAAAAAGGAAATTGTTAAAATGCTTCAGTGCATCAATTTCAATTTGGCTTAGCTTGGCGATCACGTCTTTTCTTCCTCCATGGTGCGATAGGGTATGCCATCCTCCGGTCGCTCCGGGCACCTTGATAGCGCCGTAGATCCAATCCATCGAGAAAGTAATGACTCGAGTTGAATCAGTTTGGAAAGCTAATTTTGCCAGTTCGAATAGGTTTTTGACTTTGGTAGAGAACTCGAATTGCTTATCTTCGCTGAGGGACTTCTCAACTTTTGGTTTCTTGGTTTCAAGCCAAAACTTTTCATGATGCAAACGAGTTTCAAGTTCTCCGATCACTGCTTTGTAATTATTCAATTTACCAGGATCAGAACCTTGATCGCGGAGTTGTCGTAAGTCGCGCCGGAGGCAATCCAGAATATTCTGGTCATTTTCGAGTTGTTGTTTTTTCGACCTCAGGTCTTCCTCCCCAAAGAGCATCTCAAAAATCTTTCCCTCATCATGCATTGGGGGAATGGCTGAACCACGATCATTCCAGGAACATCCCCATCCCCTGTCATAGATACTGAAATTCAGGAAAGGGAACCGGGTATTCTTACCCATTTCTTTGGCCAGTAATTGATCTAGCGAAGTTCCGTTCACAAAGTTAGATGACTCCGGGTTAGGAGTACCTGTGAGGAAAGATTTTTCCGAGTCATGATTGCTGGTTTCCATTCCGGGATGGAAGAAGTTCTGGAAAACCGTCATTTTTTCCTTCGCCTTCATGCCTTTCAGATAATCTGATGTTGAAAGGTCTCCTCTCTTTTTAGGGAAGAAGTACGGTTCATAAAAGCCCAGGCTATTATTGATGAAAATGATTCGCCTAGGTGACGACTTTTCCTTTCCTGCCGCACTCAGACTAAGTGAGTTCATAGCGAGCGGAAGGGCCGCTCCCACTTTCAAGAACTCTTTTCTACTTATATTTCTCATTCCTTTTCCTCTCTCAGTGAATAGAGCAATACCTTTGTAATCAAGTCCTTTATCCGGCATTCTTTCGCATTTCCAGGGATCATCTCAAATAGGTGAAGGCGTTCTTTAAGATCCGGTTTGTAACCATTAGCATACTCGAAGAATTTCTTGGTGAAATTGTAGGCGACTTTGCGATGGTCGGAGAGGAGTATTTTTTTAAGGCCAAACACGTCATCAAATTTGTGCGTTGCGATTTCACCTGATGCGTCCACTTCCCCTCCTAAATGGTAGTAACCCTCTAACCGGAACTGGAAGGTCCCAT
>JABSSR010000221.1 GCA_013213965.1 Verrucomicrobiales bacterium
AAATTCCCTATTCTTTCGAACGAGATTCAGGTCACAAATTCTCAGTCAGTAATTAATATTCTTAGGCGAACGAACTGATGGTTGTCATGCACTAACGGCACACTGTTGCGCACAGTGAGAACTTCTATGCCATCATTCTGCCAAAACCGCGAGACAACGATTGTGCGGCCGGACCAGACCCGAAGATCTTCCGAGATTTCTGCTACGATCTCTATATCTTCGGCGCTTGTGTTCTGTCGGTATCGTAGAGTCAGATAATTATTCATTTGCCCGCCCACGTCGATTATCTCGACGCTGGTGATTGGCGCATAATCGTTGCCGAATGCGTAAGCCATCATATTAGTGATGCCGTTTCCATCAGGATCGCCGTTAGGATCTACAAGTCCGTTGGTCGCCAGCCAAGATGTGAGTGACGTGCGATCGTCAGTGCCGGGTGACCCGGCCTTAGAACGCCAATTGGCGGCATCCGAAGGATCAGGATTTGATTCCGGTTTGCGCAGGATGAGAGTGTTGCCATTGCCGTCGGCAGAACGCGGCCAAGGTTTTCGATCGTTGTAAGTGAAGCGAACGATGTCATCTCCCCCGGCACCAATGATAGCGATCTCTTCCCCGTCATCGGAAAGTTGAAGCCCGTATTCACCGGCGATGGTGGCCGGATCGGTGTTGGGATAACGAAACAGAAATGCCTCTCGATTCTTGACGACGATAATCCGTTTTCCGGGTTCAATATGGTGGATCGAGGATTTCCGGTTGAAGTCGAACACGATACCGTCAATGAACATGACACCAGCGAGATCGACAGTGCGTGATCCAATGTTTAGCAATTCGAC
The DNA here is from genome assembly GCA_013213965.1 of Verrucomicrobiales bacterium. Taxonomy (GTDB): domain Bacteria; phylum Verrucomicrobiota; class Verrucomicrobiia; order Verrucomicrobiales; family DEV007; genus EC70. Next base: position 831 of record JABSSR010000221.1, read on the forward strand.
AAATTCAAAATCTTTGCGCCTGTCGTAATCCTCCGCTTCTTCGTTGGTGTCCGGTGATCGTGGGCGATAGTCAAATTCCGAAATGACTAGGTTCCCTGATTCCGCTGGCAAGGAATTGACGAGGAAAGTGCCATCAACGAGTGCACTCCATTGCCCATTTTTCAGGGCACGGGCCTTTACTTGTCCGGTGTCTTTCAGAGTCAATGACCCGTCGTATCTCATTGCCGTTGGCGAAGCAACGTTGCCGATTGCTCCGCCCGTAATTTCCTTGCCCACGAGCTTGGGCCAGAGTAGAAAATCACTATTGGCTCTGCCTTTGTTTAGGCCGTGGATAGCAAGTATATTCTTGCCGGGCCGCAGTAGTCCCACGTGCTGATTTACCGGAAAAGTTTCAAAGTCGACTGCAAGAGCATCGTCGTGGGATGCCGACGCGTCATTGTTCCATAAACTTGCCGAATTCGGAGGACCGATCGCGCGATCGCGCGCAATCTCGGTGCCATTCAGATAGGCGACGAATCCGTCGTCGTAGCGGAGAAGGAGTGAGAGTGAGTCAATGACAGATGGGTCCGGCAGGTCAAATTCGACTCGCATGTAGATTGTTTCGGTCAGCATGTTGTCTACCTGCCCGAAAAAATCGAAGTTTGGGTCGATGAGTAATTTGTAGGTTGCTCCCCGATCGTATCCGGCGCCCTTGGTTCCCAATGGCCAGCCCGAGTCATCGTAGTTTGGTTCGAACCATGTTAGATTGTCCTCTCCATCTGTCGGCATGATTGACCTCTTGGATGCGAATTCGTCGATCAAAGTATGGTCCTTGAATTCAACTTTTGATCCTGGAACTCGCGGGTCGGTGCCGTCAGTCGTGTAGTAAATTGTGTTTCTCGCGGGAGTCATCCTCAGGGATGCGTTCACAGGCACTGGTCCGCCATGTTGAGGAGCACCGTTGATCAGGAATGTTGGGGCTTCTAAGTTTGGGTAGAGTTTGTCTGTCTGGAACTGGTTAATAATAACAGGATGACGACCAGGCATCCAGTTGTTCACAATACGGTTGCGTTCACTTACCCAGTTGCCGTCACGGGTGTAGGGAGGTTCTTTTTTCGAGTCACCCCAGCGTGCGGATTCGGCGACCATCGCTTCACTAATCTCTTCGCTACGGGCGAGGTAGTTGCTCTTTTGTGTTTCCGGAGTAAACGCACCACCATTAAAAAAGTATTTATGAACTCGGTCCCCGAAGCGTAGCTGATATTCGGGGCTGCTTCGTAGTCTCTTGTGCAGGCCGGCCGGATTCTCTGTGCCGCCACGCTCACTCATGTCAGTATGAATGTTTTCGAAAATGAACTCGGAATCCCAGCGAAAGAACCTGAAACGACCACCTTCCTGGCGACGACGAATGGCATAGAAATTTTTTGGTAATTCGGCTGGAGGGTAGATCCCGGTCGGGCCGTCTCGGTCACCGGTGTAGAGGATGCCAATCATGTAATCGATGAGTTGGTCAACATCGACATAATCGAGCACTGCCTGATATTTGCTTATATTGCGCATGTCTTGATTTGCCAGTGCAAACATCCTGCTCCACGCGTCGCGGTTGCCGGCAATTATGAGTGCCTGTGAGGAACCGCCGGAGCGCAAGCCCTTGAAGCCGTCGTATTCTTCTTTCGGGCCGCCCCAGTGTTCGGCAGCGAACGAGTCATCGGGTCTTTCGTGGAAGTTGTAGAGCCCCCAATACTGCCCATTCAGGTAAAGGTGAATGTGATTCCCCTCGGCGACAGAATGGGTTGGGTCATAGCCCTGTATGTCGCGCGCATACTGGTTTCGCATCATTTGCGTCGAGGCTTGGCCTGTTGCCCAGCCCTGATTATGACCGGTTCGGATCGTGATCGTGTCGTATTCGTCAACGGGAGATGCAGGGAAGATCGGGAACTCGAGTTTCGCTTTACCGTATTCCTCTTTGAATTTCAGGCGTAACGAATGTTTCGGGTTGTGATTCAGGCGGCTGTAGTTGCCGTTAATAGCGATCCCACAATCGATCTGAAACCCATTTCCGACACGGAAGGATCCGTCGTAGTCCGGATGATAAAAATACTCTGCCGAGCAGCGCTTTTCCCACCTTGGATTATCCGCTGCTCGTTGTGTTGCGTGCGTATAAATTCCCTCGGTGGTCCCGAACAGGTCATTAGGATCCATTACGATTGAGAGAGTGGGAATAGCTGCGAGCCCCTGCGCAACGGTGAATGTGCCCGGGTTGTTCACTACATTGGGATCCATTTCGGAATCCCAGTAGTAGCCACGAATGTTTGGCTGGGTCAGAATGTCGTCGATGAAAATGTAGGTCTGGGTATCGACGTTGGTTGGACGGAATCCGGATCCGAATGCCGCGGCCTGGAGGATTGTTGTTTTGTCGATTGTTAAAGGTTCGGTATAGACTGTGCCGTGTTCTTCCGTGGGCAGGGTGCCGTCGGTCGTGTATCGGATTTCGACACTGGGTGTTTCGGTGGTGATTTCCAACTGGAAAGGCTCATAGAAGAAGCCGCGATCGACGTTGAATCTGGTGTCGGTGATATAACCAGGAATTGCGGAGACGTTAGGAGCTCCGGGAGTGGGCTGGTCAAAATAGCCGGTGATGAGATCCTCTGATAGTTCCTGTAATCGAACCTCAAGCTCAGGTAGGATCAGGAAGTCAGAACCCTTGTGGCTTTGGTTCATACCACAGATCGCGAGGATGTTTTTACCTGTGACGAGGTGCCCTGAGAAAGCGATCCTAAATGACTTGAATGGATCGTCGTCATTAAATTCTTCGGATCCGGTCGCCAGCGAATCAAACTTAATTGTCGTTGGCGCATTCTCCTGTGCGACTAATTTGCCGTTCAGGTAGGCGGCGAACCCGTCGTCGTATTTCATACGTAGATTCATTTCGAAAACCTCAGCGATGTCATCGACGTGGAAAGGCAGGCGCAGGTATAGTGTTCCGTGAGATCTCCGCATTGAATCTGTCATATCACCCCCTTCACCGATCGGTTGTCCCGCATAGCCGAAACCGAAGGCAGTTTTACCGACATTCCAGTCATCATCATTATATTTTGGTAAACGCCAATCACCGCCAATCACCTCGCCGCTTTTTGGCACGATGTAACTGGCTTCATGACCTGTAGTGATTGGTGTCTCGGTGCTGATCTTTCCACTGCTGATTCCGGTTCCGTATGACACGTCGGTGAACTGTTTTGGAAAGTCCGGAGCGAACTCATTGATGATCGTAACACCGTCAGGCGCGACCAAAGCGAGATACTCTCCTCCCCCGCCGGAGAGTTTGAAATTCGTGTGCAACTCGGCACTGGCCACTTGTCGGTCTTTGCCGGATGCGAACACGACGAGGTAACCGCCAGGACTCAGGTTCACTGAAGGCAGTCGCCATTTAGTGAGATTGCTATCATTATCCGTGAGGTAGTAACCTCCAAGACCAATCGTTGCACCGGTCGGGTTGTGCAATTCTACCCAATCATTGAACTCGCCATCTATGTCGGCGAGCACGGAGTCATTGATGGAAAGGAATTCGGTGATTGTCGGGTTTGCTGGCAACAGGTTGCACAGGAACAGATTAATTACTAGAGCTACTAGGGCTGTCAAACAGCTCACCCGTCCGTGACTTTCATACATGAGCAATGATAGAGTATGTCAGGGATATCTTAGAATAGTTCTATGGGGATCGGCACGATCTTTAGGTCTCCTCCTCCGAGGGGGTTCCCTTCAGTTTCCTCAATACTTTCGACGATATCGTTTTTAAATATTACAGAGAGCTTACCGGTTTCCATTTTGACGTAATACTTCTGACGGAACAGGTTCCCTTGAGAGTCCCGCCTGAACCGGTACTGGGCAACACGTTCAAAGGTTGAGTATTCGTAAGTGTCTAATCGTCCACCACGATCAAGTTTGGAATTTTTCCTGGATGGTTTTCCCATAGATTCAACGACTTCTCCAGTATTCATTCCTAGAGCGATTTGCTTATTCTTGATTAATTCATCTACTACTTTTTTTCTTTCGTAGAGTGCGTGTAGTTTATCAGAAAAGTCTTTGTTCAGCCCTTGCAGTGCACTTGGAAAGATCCATCCTTTGACTTGTCCATGGAGTGCCATACCCCTGATCAGATATTGTTTGTTGATCATGGCAATGAGGGTGACTTTTTTACCTTTTCTGAGCTGACCTATGGCTTTCTTGCGCTGAGGGCTGACGTAAATTGGTTCTTGTTTGATTGCAAGAAGTTCAACTTTATCTTCGCTGAAATCCTCCAGATAAATTGCTCCCGGCTCTCGCTTCAGGTTACTTTTATTTCGAGAAGGAATTGACTCAGAAATTGTTGGCCATAAGCATGAGCCCAGCAATAATATAATCAGGTGAGTGCTTGCTCGTGATCGATAATGCCTCATGGTTTATGAATTGTAGCGTTTTATCCAATAAAACGCAATGCAGCTTAAAGAAGACGAGATAAAGTGTAAAGAATAACTAAAATAGAACATTATTTTACTCATAAATGCCGAAAAATTTTCTATCATCAAAGCTATTTGAAAATGCAAATCGTTTGATTCCTGGTGGGGTTAATTCTCCAGTCAGAGCCTTCAAGAACGTTGACGGGGAACCGTTCTTTGTACGAGAAGCCAAGGGTTCCAGACTGTGGGACGTTGATGATAATGAACTGATTGACTATGTGGGAACTTGGGGACCAGCCATCTTAGGTCATGCTCCGGTACCAGTGATAGAGGCCATTCACGAGGCAGCCAAGAGAGGCGTTAGCTTCGGCACTCCTAATCCTTTTGAAATCGAGATGGCAAAGATTATTGTGGACTGGGTCCCGTCCGTCGAAAAGGTGCGAATGGTCAACAGTGGAACTGAAGCAACAATGTCCTCAATTCGTTTGGCAAGGGGTTTTACCGGACGTGATAAGATAATAAAGTTTGAGGGATGTTATCATGGCCACGTTGATTCATTACTTGTGGCTGCGGGCAGCGGCGCCCTCACGCATGGAGAGCCTGACAGTGCCGGCATACCCAAGGCGTTCGCTTCTGAGACCATTACCTTGCCGTTTAATGATCCGGAAAAAATTCAACAGATTTTTTCAGTTCATGGTGATGAGATTGCTGCCGTGATCCTTGAGCCGATACCGGCCAATGCTGGTTTGTTTTTTCCTGAAGAGGGGTTTCTTGAGTTGTTACGTGAGATCACTGAGAAGTATGGATCCTTACTGATATTTGATGAAGTGATGACGGGATTTCGTGTTGCAAAGGGTGGTGCTCAGGAACTTTATGGTGTAATGCCTGACCTCACTGCCATGGGGAAAGTTATTGGAGGAGGGCTCCCTGTAGGAGCCTTTGGAGGCAAGGCAGAAATTATGGATCAACTTGCACCGGACGGTCCAGTTTATCAGGCCGGAACACTTTCAGGTAATCCTCTCGCCATGGCAGCGGGACTGGCTCAGTTAAAGGAGCTGGATAAATTGCATGGCTGGCAAAGGCTGGAGGAGAGCGGAGCTCTTTTTGAAAAAGGTATAAATGAGGCCTTATCAAATTCAGGTAAGGAATATATTTTTCATCGAATAGGTTCAATGTTTTGTCTGTTTTTTACCAATTCACCCGTCAATGATCTCAGTTCGGCAACTGCCGCCGCCCAGTCAGGTTCTTTCAAGGATTTCTTCCATTATTGCCTTAATGAGGGAGTTTTTCTGGCGCCTTCACCTTATGAAACCGGATTCATTTCTATGGCACATAGTGAGGAAGACATTCTCAGGACCGTGGAAGTGATAGGAAATGCGCGAGAATAGACCCTTTGTTTCTTCTTCCACGCCACTTCAGTTGTGCTTACATTAACTCTTGAAATGAAAATGAAAATCTTTCCTGTCATGGCTGTTCTGGTTCTTTTTTCTTTGATAAATTTATGTGCGGAAGGAGAAAAGCCCACAACATCCTCAAAGAAAGAAACAAAGAAACAATCCGTTTCTCTATTTGACGGAAAAACACTCAAAGGCTGGAAGCTGTGTAATTATGCCGGCCTCGGTGAGGTCAAGGTGAGTCCGGAAACAGGAGCATTGCGAGTCACTCGTGGAGAAATCTTGAGTGGTATCAGAATTGATAATTTTGATAAAAGAAAATTACCAAAAGTAAATTATGAATTATCATTAGAGGCGAGAAGGGTCGAAGGAGAGGACTTCTTTTGTTGTCTGACTTTCCCTTACAAGAAAACTCATGCTTCTTTTGTCCTTGGAGGATGGGGAGGATCAGTGTGCGGCATTTCAAGTATTGATTTCATGGATGCGATGGAGAACTCAACCATGACGGTCAGGGACTTTGACCAGGGCAAGTGGTATAAGTTACGCTTATTAGTGACCGAGAATCGTTTTCAGGGATTTGTTGAAGAAAAGAAAATTGTTAACGTTGGTATTAAGGGCCGGAAAATTGGAATGAGATTTGGAGAGATCGAAGAATCGGTACCGTTAGGATTATCAACTTTCCGCACCACTGCAGAGTACAAAAATATAAGTATACGTCATTTAGAGGATGAGGAGATTGCCGCGGCAAAGAAGCTTGATGAAGAAGATGAATTTTAGAAGGGCCATATACTGTTTAATATCTCTGGTCCCACTGTTTTTTCTGGGTTGTGAGACCCTTGAGCCTAAAGATCCGAAAGCATCTATCCCCGGTCTGCAGCAATATTATAACGAAGCCCTGCAATTTAGCCTCCGTTACCCTCGCATACTTAATCTTAAAGTTGAGGACAGAGCTGTTGCCGGGGAGCCTGACATCGTTTTACGACTCGAGTATCCGGGCAATGATTATCCGATCCTGGAATTAGCGACTTACGCTCCGAGCTGGATAGAGGAAGTAAGAAAGCCTCTAGTCCATGGAACAGAAAGGACTCTCAGCGTTGATACTGAGCGAGCCATTACCTTTGAAATAAAGAATGATCCAGATGATGATGAAAGTACGATGAAGCGGATCATCGTGCGGAACTTTGGAAGGATTTATGTTTTTACTGGAAAAGGAAAAACCTTTGACGAAGTGGTGAGTTCTTTTGATTTTATTGATCCTGTTCTTGAAGGCGCTGAACAGGATTCATCCAGTTAATTTTCACCTAGCGAATTAAATCTGAAAAATTTTGAGACCCCCTTCTCATAATCGATAGTGAAGCTGGTCCGGTCCCCCAGCACTCCCTCGATACCGTCGTCAATTTCTTCCCAAAGGACAAGGTCATTACTGCTTTCGATGGAATAGATGATTCCCGGTTTGCTATAAAATTCAATAGTCATTTCATCACCCTCTATCGTGGCACCAATCATTTCGAAACGATAAGGTTCTTCCTCTGCTGCGACATAGTTATCGAAGGTCGCGTCAATGGGTATGCCTACTCCATCGGCCG
>JABSSR010000222.1 GCA_013213965.1 Verrucomicrobiales bacterium
CTTTAGCGTAGTATCAGCGAATACCGCAATCCCATCCCAAGGACGAAGCAACCGCTGCATTTCCCCCGAAGGCAACCGAGCGTCTGCAACTCCATTAGTCATCAGATTGAAAATACCATCCACAAAAGGTAATTTTTCGAAGTTTCCCACTTCCTGTAATGCCACGCTACCGCGCTTTCCTTCCTCACTTTTCCAAGCACCGTATAAACCAAGGGCAAAAAAATCATGCCGCAACCGAGCAATACGTTGCCTGTCCGTGTCAATGCCAACGACATGGAGTTGGGTTCGTTCTGCAAGTGCGCGAATCAGGGAACCATTCCCCACCCCAACCACCAATGCGTAACCACGATGCCTCGGTAATTTCTTGATCAAACGCTCCACTGACTCCTTACTGAGAGCATCGATGCCGGTTATCGGCTTCAACGTGTTGCTTTCCCGGTGCATCGTTAGGCCGGTTTTTTCTCCGAAAGCATAAATGGTTCCCTTAGTAGTACTGACAAATAACTGCTCTCCTGCAATCGCGAGTCCGCGTGCCGGGCTGTCCACCTGAGCCTGCCAAACTGGAACCTCATTGCCGGGCTTAAATGCTGCCACACTGTCTTTACCACCGACCAGGATCAGGTCCGGCGTCTCAACAAGAGCATAGGGAAATTTTGCCCTAACCGACTTGGAAACACGACTCTCCAACGAAGCGTAATTCTTGCGACCTTTGGCCACTTTCGAAAAAACCCCATTAGAAGATGTTCGTCCCGCCTGGGCAAACAGTTGTCCGCCATTTTCAAAAATGTAACCCTGCGGACTGAAATTCACCGGCTTTTCATCAATGACGCGGCCATCACGCAAATCAACGGAGCAATAGTAAGCGCCTTCACCCGGAAACAGGCCGGCACCGAAATAACCGGTAGCACCCTTGACCAGAACACCGGCGCGGATTGGCCAAACGCTCATGATACGGCCATTGCCGGGCAAGCGCCTGTCCGGCAATGATGGAGGACGAGCCTGCCAGCGTAACGCACCATTAGTTGCCTCAAGGCAATAGAGTGCACCATCATCACAGCCAAAAAATACTCGACCATTAATTACCGTTGGCGCCAATCGCACCGGGCCGCCCGCGGAAAACGTCCACAGCAAACGGCCAGTTTTCGTATCAAGACAACGTACGCCATCATCCGCCGATGACCCAAAAAACAATCGTCCGTCCGACACGACCACATCGTGCACCCAATCAAAGGTAACTTTCGGTGTCTCCGGATTGGTACGATGACGCCAATGATCACTTTGTGCAGTTTCCGGCCACGCCGGGGCCGGACGCTTAGTTGGGTAATAGACCCAGAGCGGCCTTCCAGAAGCATGCAGGTGGACACTCCCGGGTGACCTGCCGCTGCGAAGATTATCACTCATCCAAGTTGCCCACTCCTCATCATTCCCCGGTCTCACAGGGAGCGGAGGATCGATCCCGGGAAATTGATTCTTTCTTGCTACAAATCGTGCTTCAATTTCCTCGGGCTTTAATTCCCGGTGCCATACAGAAATCCCGGCAAGCTTGCCACTGAACGGATAGTTATTATCGTCATCGCGATAGGCTCCAATTGTATAGAATAACTGATCAGGCGGCAGCACTGCTCCGTGCTGGACTTTACTGTGCGCGCTGGATTGTCCGTCAACATATAATCGCTGATTGCCTGTTCCGTCATAGGTGGCAACTAGATGATACCAAGCCTTAGTAACGAAAGTGGATCCTGCATTCAGGTAAGTAATGCGTCGCGCTCCCTCGGTCGCCAACCCGAAATAAAAGTTATTCCTCCGATAACCCAGAATCCAGCCCATTTCCTGGACACCCGTGTCACGCACAGCACCGATAATTCCACCCCACTCAAGGATCGAATCCAACTGCACCCAGGCCTCCACCGTCATTGATCCGGTAGGCAGTTTGGCCTTGAGCGAATCGGTAGTTAGCAAGATGCCTCCTTCCTCGGGCGCTCCTTCAACCTTAGGGGATGGAGCCAACTCGATGTAATTTAAGCTGCCCTTTTCGACCAGCCGGAAATCCCCAAGGATTTGACCTCCAAGGCCTCCCCTTGCCGCAATCAAGTCGCGTCCCATGACACTTGCGGGGCCGAAACCCCACTGCTGCACAGGCTCAAGATCAGGAGAAACTTTGGTAAGGTTTGCAAGATAATCCTGGTCAGCCTTTGAAAGTCGGTCTCTGCGAACATTAATTTCACGACCATCCGTTGTTTTGAGGATTACCTTGTCACCCTCAGTGGCAACCAATTCAGCCTCCGTCCGGGAACCATTGTCAGAGATCCAGGTGCGTTTATCTTTCGCCGATGCCGGACAAACCAAAAAAATGCCAATGGCAAGAAGTGTCAAGCAATCCCTCACAACCCAATGAAGCTTACGATCCTCACTTTTCCAAACCATTTTCCACAGTATATACTATCATAGAGATGAGTTAAATAAGAACATAACAACAGAGCCAAATCGCTTACATCTCCGAAGATAGTTTTTTATTATAATAAATTTTAAAGCCCAAAGGCACGCTGCATTTGCTCACGGACCTTCTTTAGGCGATCCAGTCCTCCTCCTCCTACCTCGGCCGTTGCCCAGCCAGTGAATCCTATATCACTGAGACCCTTTCTGACCTCATTCCAAGGAAGATCTCCTTCACCGATCTCAGTAAATTTATTCTTTTCACGACTGAATCCCTTCACGTCCAGCTTGACGCATCGATGACCAAATTCCCGGATCCATTCACCCGGCTGTCCGTACTTCCAATGGTTTCCGATATCATAATACTGACCGACCCAAACACTCTTAAAACTATCAATGAACTTTACGTGCCTCTCAGCACTCTGCTCGGGCGGCTTATTATGATCATAGAACATCTGGTTCCAAACATTCTCAAAAAGAATTGGCTGGCCAAGAGAAGCAGCCAAAGGAATGATTTTCTTTATTTCATTTCGGCACCGCTCCTCAATGACCTCGGCAGGACCGTCGCCTCCTCCTCCGACCACGATCAGGACCCCATTGCCACCGGCAGCGTGTGAGAGTCGGATACAGTGCTCTATATTTTTCCTAGATATGTCACGATCGGCTTCGTTCGGACTGGTCAGCCTCTTGCCCCAGTGCGCATGATTAATTGCATTATGAACAAAGACCCCGGATTCATCGACGGCCTTTCTGGCCGCTTCCTCGGTATGAGCGCCAGCCTCATCAAAGTCCACCCCATCAAGTCCTGCCTCCCCGGCCATCTGCAACCTCTCGGTTAAGGTCAGAGTCTTTCCGGCAGCTTTCTTGGTAATCATACCCAGTTTAACAGAAAGGAGTATTCCCTTACCTTCAGGAGGACGGACAATCTTGGAAGCCTTCTTCTCATCTCCTTCTGCCGCAGATAGAGCACAGGAAGAAACGATAGTTGCCGATCCTGCGGCTAAGAGTTTACGTCGAGAAATGGTTTGCGGTTTTAATATCTGCATTTTCATCACTTAATTTCCTAACGCAGTCTCCGTTCAAGAACAAGCCTACATTGGAATTACTGCTTTCAATTTGAAGAGACTCCATCATTATAATGTGAAAATCCTCTAAAATTTAGATCATTCACTCGAAACGAAATATAACAAATGTACCTATCTATCCTCCTAGCCACTTTCATATCGATCATGTCTGTTTCTGGAGCAATGGCAGCTCGTGGGACTGTCTTCCATGATAAAAATCAAAACGGCCAGAAGGACGAGGGTGAACCTGGCATCAAGAACATTGGAGTCTCTAACGGAAAGGAAGTGACCGAAACGAACGATCAAGGGATCTGGGAATTACCACACGATGAGGACACTATCTTTTTTGTGATTAAGCCTCGTGACTGGAGTGCCCCCCTCAACAAACATAATTTACCTCAATTCTATTACATTCATAAGCCCGAAGGATCAACGGCAAAACTCAAATACAAAGGATTAGAACCGACAGGTCCTTTGCCTGAGTCGATCGATTTCGCCTTGAGTAAGAAAAAAGAACCTGACACGTTCAAGGCCATATTTTTTGGAGATCCACAACCAAGTACGATCAAACAAATCAACTACATCGCTCATGACATAATTGCGGAACTGGTAGGAACTGATGCAAAGTTTGGAGTCACTCTCGGTGACATCATGGACAATAATCTTGATCTTTTCCCATCCTCCAATGCGAACTTGGCTCTGATAGGAATTCCCTGGTACAACGTGGTAGGCAACCACGATATCAACTTTGATTCTCAGGATGATGCTGGATCCGATGAGACCTTTCATCGTTTCTTTGGTCCAAACTATTAC
>JABSSR010000223.1 GCA_013213965.1 Verrucomicrobiales bacterium
ACCCTTGGCCGAGGTCTCCGGACGGTGACGGACCGAGCCTGGTGCTCATTGCTCCTGATCAGAACCCGGATCACGGCAACCCAGTGAACTGGCGAGCCAGTGCGGTGGCCGGAGGAAACCCAGGCACGTCGGATATGATTCCATTTCTCGGTGAAGACCCACTAGGTTACGCATTAGCTTCTTCTCCAATAATATCCGTTGCCGATGGCATGGCTATCCTAAGTTGTGCTCGGGTTCTGGGTAGCGACGATGCGGAAATTATCGCCGAATGGTCACCGGACATGAAAAACTGGACCAGCGATGGGCTAATTTTCGCCGGGTCCTTGTCTGATGGTGATGGTAATGCTTTGCTTACTTGGCACCTCCCAGCTGGCAAAAACGCCTTCGCCCGTTTGCGGGTCATTATCCGGTAATCAACGTTTCAGACGAACAGTGGCTTCGCCGAAGTCCTTCATTTGTTCCAGCCGTTCTCCTCAATGACAGCTTTCATAGCTATAGCTCCAATGCCAGGATGATCGGCAGGCAAAATTTTGTGCTTCACAAGATACTTTACTGCATTGTTTACCTGCATAAAATCGCCCTTGCGGCCGTCTGGTTTTTCTGCGACCCCTTTGACAAATTGCTCACCAAGTCTTTCGGCCTCGGCATAGGCCTCAGCATTGTTCTGATAATAAAGTGATTCCATGAGTCTTAAGAGCTTCTCTTTTCCTTTTTTAGTTGCCGCGTCCTTGCGAATCTTAGCAGCAATTTCTGCCCTCTTTTTCTTAGTTGCATCGGGAGAAAGTTTACCGTCCGTACCGCCTTCGATAGATCTGCTGCGTAACTGACGATACCAAATATTGCGAAACCTCACAGGGTTACCGTGATCCTGTAACTTAAGTGGTCCATTCAGGGGAAAGGCCTTGGGACGTGACCGTCCTCTATGGCCTCCTCCTCCTTCGAGAGGAGTCGAATCCTGAACAACGACACCATTAATCAATACCGTCATGGACCCATCATCGAGAACCTTACCGTCCTTAAGTATGGGCCGGCGAAAGATAATATCATAACTCTGCCACTTGCCTGGAGCATTCAAGGAATTAGCCATTGGGGGCATGACGCCATAAATGGATCCGGCAAAACCGTCAGGATACGTTGGGTTATTGTAATTATCCAAGACCTGCACCTCGGTCTGACCCATCAAAAATACACCGCTATTACCACGTCCCTGACTGCTGCCAACAACTTTGGCTGGTGCGGACCATTCAACGTGTAATTGGCAGTCAGCAAATTCTGCTTTTGATTTGATCGTTCCAGCACCACCCACAGAGATGAGTGCACCGTCCTGGATTTTCCAATTCTTTTTGCGTTTTGAATTTTCATGGGTCCAATTCTTTTTGAATGACTCCGCAGATCCATCGAAAAGAATTACCGCGTCAGAAGGTGCTCCACCCGGAGCCTTACCAGGTTCGACCCTAGGCGGCTGAGGTCTGTTATTATCATGGATGGCCCAAGGATGTGTGTCATCTGGGGGATCACCGTAAAACTGCGCTGCAGCAAAAGGAACGGCAAGGAACAGAAAAAGTACTATCCTTACTATTTGTCGAAGATGTTTAGGGTTTGAGTTCATGGTTTTGGTTTAAACGATAAAATTGTTCCTAGCAAGCTAACCCTCAAATATCGAAAGAAATATAGTATATGAGCTAAGATCCTACACAAATAGCGGTGAAAAATTAGAAATATTCCGGTCCGAGTGGATGTGTATATTTATAGATAAAGAATCTTTTGAAGCGTTTTATCTTTGTTCTGAAGACCCAACGCTGCAATAATATAGAATCATTACATTAAAGCTTTTAACAACATGATCAGAAAAATTCTCTCTGCTGCGATTGCAGCTTTTTTTACCATATCAGCTTTGTCAGCAGCTGATTCTCTTTTTCTAAAAGGCAAATCGGGCCCAGGCAAAGGCAAGCACGTAGTCATTGTGACTGGTGACGAAGAATACCGTTCTGAGGAGTCTGGTCCGATGCTCGGCAAAATTCTTTCCCAAAGGCACGGATTTGATTGCACCGTAATATTTTCTTGGACTGATAATTATATCGATCCTAATAACCAGAAAGGCCTTCGTGAACTCAAGGCTCTGGACGGTGCGGACCTGATGATAATCGGCACCAGATTCCGTCAACCTAACGCTGTAGAGGCTACTCACATCACCAAGTTTCTTAATGCTGGAAAGCCAGTCATCGGATTCAGAACCGCAACTCATGCTTTTAACGGTGGCAATAAATTTGGAACAGGAGGCAGCGCAATTGGTTTTGGAGCGTTCGGACGGAAGATTCTCGGTGAACAGTGGATCAGCCATCATGGCGGACATAAAAGAGAAGGTGCGCGTGGAGTCGTTGAGACAAAGAACAAGGACCATGCTGTCCTCAATGGAGTGTCTGATGTCTTTGCTCCTTCTGATGTTTATGGTGTGAGGAACCTGACTGAAGCAGACACTATACTATTGCGCGGCGCGGTCACAAAAACATTGGATCCGAAATCAGAAAATATTTCGGGTGGAAAAAATAATCCTATGCAGGCCCTCGCATGGCTTCATCCTTACGTTGCTCCTGATGGAAAAACCAAGGGCAATTCATTCTGTACATCTGCCGGAGCCTCATGTGATTTCGTGAGCGAGGGTCTTCGTCGTATTGTTGTCAATGCTACTTACCATCTCACGGGTTTAAAAGTACCGGCAAAAGCCGATGTGGACTATGTTGATCCATTCTTCCCCAGCTTTTACGGTTTCATCAGAGACAAGAACTGGTTCAAAGGCTTGGACATGCAGTCAGAGGATTATGGTCTAGGAAAGACACCTCATGCGCCAGACCCTTCAGGAAGTCCTGCATGGCCTCACCGACCAACTCCCAAAAAGAGTTGAACTAAAGCCCACCTCTTAAATTCAATTAAAATCCAAAAGAAACTCGATGTGGGCATGCACGAGTTGCCCCATCGTAATCGCTTTATCAAATACAGAAGATTTATAATGCTCGGCTAACTCGGAGCGGAGCTGTTCAACCTTTTCCGGTGAAGAAAGTTTTTCTCCTGACATGATTCCGAGAAGAGATCCTATCCGGCGTTCCGCGCTTTTATATCTCCGCGAAATGAGTGTTCTTCCCTCTTTCTGGTATTGCTCGATCGTTGCCTGATTCAATAAATTCATCACCATTTCAACGATCGGATAATTATCGGCAAAAAACTGTGCCAAATATATTTTGCGGCGACCTTCATATGACTGTTGATCAAAATCAATGGGCCTTACCCTGTAATGAACCTCTTCAAAATCGGGAGTAACATCAACGACATAATTCACAGATCTCATGTCCCCAAGTAATCTTACAAAGCAGCGCTCGTTAAATTTCACAAATTCTTTAGCTACCCGAACTTCGTTAAGGTCATCACGCTGTAACCAATCGCGCAAAAATACATTTCCAGGAAGGCCCGCAATGTGTTCTTCTATCAATGTGCCGGCATTGACTAAGAAATTGATCCTGGTCGGAGATAAAATATGCTCAAGTTCCAGACCATAGAGTCGAGAAGCATCGGCCACCTTAACATAATAATGGTCAAAATTATCATTGTAGCGGTTAATGATCCGGATCCTGAACGGACGTGAATTTCCAAAAACACCAAAGTCTATTCTTTCAACGTCTAAATGTTTGGTCTTATTAGAATCTCCACCCATTTTTAAATCAGCATAGATTTTGGTCAGTTGGGGTCTGAGTTCTGCCATTTCATCAGGCGGATACATCAGGGTCTGCCAATTCGTTTCGGATCCATCAGGTGATTCATATGGAATCGCTTCGCTGAATCGATGAAGGTCATTGTATATTTTGGGGATAGTATCTATGTAGCGGCCATGCTGAATCAGGTAAGTTTCCAGTTCAGAACTTACCGGATACGCAATTTTTTTCTTTGAAATTTCCATCTATCCAAACCGAAGGTGTTATTGCTGAGGACCCTCCGAACTTCCCTTTTTATTTTTTGATTCCTTGGATTGCTCAATTCGTCCTTCTATCGCACGTTTGAGATAAGGTAAACGGTCCGCTGTTATTGGAACGAGCGCAACGAACACCTTACTTCCTCCCTGACATTGTATTTCCAGAGTTTTCATGTCTTCAGTAACAATTGCATTATCAATTTCAGTCCAATATATGACCTGAAGATTTTTACTGGGAAACCAGAAAGAGAATAATTCAATGCCTAGGGGCGTAAGAATAATAAAAGCGTGCCTGATGCAATTTACTGCCACCCAAAAACAAATTAAACTCAAACAGAACAATACAAGAGTAATTATAAGTCGAATTGAAATTTCATTAATTGCCTGACCCTTAAGGGTGGTATTAGACATCCACATCCAGAATGTAATACACAAGAAAGTTCCACCAAACGCGACGAATGTTAGCGCTTGGCGTGCGCGGGTGAAGCGGAGCTCCTTTTCTGGTTCGGTTATTTTGCGAGATTTGCCCAAGGTAATGAAATCAGCAAAACGATATCAACAGAATCTGATCAATGCCATTATCATTCATAAAAGAACTCACTTCTAGTGAAGGGACCGCAATTTTTTGCACTGTTAAGGGAAAAGAACAGTTATTCTAATTTTCCTCAGCCTTCTGAGCCGCTTTAACCTTCAGGTCCTGCTTTGAATTAATGGTCGAACCGTCAATGGCAGGTAGGCCAAGCAAGGACATGGCAAGATTACCAGCGTCTCCATTACGAATTGGCTGCAGGCCCTCAGATTCATACTTTGGATTCTTGTCCGCGGGATCCTTCCGGCTAGAAGGGTTGATTTTGTACAGCTCATTACCGGGAGAAACATCGGGTCCCCAAACGTAAAATGGGATAGTGTAATTCAATTTTTCGTCAGACTTAGTGTGTGTCTTAGTTTCCAATCTCCCACCATGATCGGCCGTGATTATCAGTGCCGTTGTGTCTTTCATTTGTTCGTTAGCATCAATGAAATCAAATAATTTTCCGATCACCCAATTCATCTTAGAAACTGCAGAAATGTAAACAGACTTTGGTTGGATGTCCCACCCGTTAGCGTGCCCGGCACTGTCCGGGTCACGCAAATGCAACATGCTAAAACCATATGGAGTCTTGGCGAGAGATTCAGTGAAGGTTTTTATGAGCTCTTCTGTTTTCGCATTATAATGGTACTGATCTAATTTATCTTTGCCGTTATCCTCACCCTGTACATCAGGTCTGCCGCTCCGCTCATTATAACTCAAGTCGTAGAGAACAAATTTTCCCTTGCTACTAAAGAGCGCCGTCTTTAAACCGTGATCATGGGCAAGATCGAAGGCACTGGCAATGTAGGCTTTCTTGTTTCTATGAAGCATCTGACCGATCTTGGGAGTCGAATTTTCGATCCAGGCATGGCCCGCCTCACCCAGGGCTGCGCGCCCTGTCAGCATGCATGTATGATTTGGCAAAGTGACCGTATAATTAAAGTCAGTCCTGGCGTTATGGGTGTGAGCTCCTTCCTTTATTATCCGGTAAAAATTAGGTGCCCATTTTTCACCTAGGAATTCAACGGCGTCTGGCCTCAGTCCGTCACAACTGATTAAGATTACGTGTTCGGTCTTGTTCTTGTCTTGGGCCAAAGAACACAAGAGGCCAAAACAAAATAGATAAACCGTTAATAATTGACGAAAAAACTTTGAGGGATTGTTTCTCACGGGAAAATTAATATGAAAGGAATTTATATAAAAGAAATAAGAAATTTCAATATTAATCTGGTTCCAGGCCACACGTATCCAGAAAAGTTTCAAGCTCTTCGGCTCCGAAATCATAAAGTATCTTATCTACCATCCCTTCCATGTGAAGGCGCAAGCTGGGTGCAAAATTCTGTCCAGTGATTCGAACCATTTCCTCGAACCGCTCATCATCATCAATGACATCATATTCACGGTACTTATATCCTTTCTTATCGAGCCAGGCAATGACAGCAACGCACCACGGACAACCTGGTTTAATATAAAGATCAATGTTCGGATAGGACATTAACCTAATATGCCTTGGAAAAGACCACCCTGCGTGAACTTGGTTGACCCGTCAGAATGCAGGTCCCTTCTTCAGCATATTGTTCTCCATGAGGAATGCAGCGGATAGTGACCTTGTGTTCCTTCGCAATTCTTTCTTCCTCTTCATTTGAACCTGCCCAATGACATAGAGCAAAACCTCCATGAATTTCTGGTTTTTCAGTATTCGAAGGCGTAAAAAATTCTATGAATTCCTTCATACTGTCAATTCGCGTCATATGCTCTTCTTTCAAGCGGGTCGCACACTCTAAGAGTGAGAACTGGATATCTTCCAGTAACTTTGCTACTCCCTGGATAAATTCTTCGTTGGGAATAAATTCTTTCTCCTTTGGTGATCGATCGCGACGAGTAACTGCCACATTTCCTTTTTCAATGTCGCGGGGGCCGATCTCGACACGAATAGGTGCACCTTTTTTAATCCATTCCCAGTTCTTCGCACCGCCCTGCATGTCTCGTTTATCGACCTCGACACGGATAGGTACTCCTCCATAATTAGATGAGCCGAGAGACTCTGCAAGACTCTCGGCAGCATTGATGACGGATTGACGATTTTCTTCCTTAGGAATTATAGGTAAGATAATGATCTGAGTCGGAGCAACCATCGGAGGAATTCTCACCCCATCATCATCGCCGTGCGCCATGATCAGAGTTCCTATCAAACGAGTGCTAACGCCCCAGCTAGTCGTCCATCCGAATTGCTTGGTCCCGTCACGACCAGCAAAACTGATGTCAGAAGCCTTACTAAAATTTTGTCCCAGAAAATGTGACGTCCCTGCCTGTATTGCTTTTCTGTCCTGAACCATAGCCTCTATGCAAAGGGTTCGATCAGCGCCGGGGAACCTTTCATTTTCTGTTTTCTCACCAGTGATGACAGGTATGGCTAGATGCTCACGTGCAAATTTCTCATAAACATCCAGAATTTTTTCGGTTTCCTCCCAAGCCTCATCGGACGTTTCATGGACCGTGTGTCCTTCCTGCCAGAGAAATTCAGCTGTCCGTAAAAATAGTCTCGGGCGCATTTCCCATCGCATGACATTTGCCCACTGATTAATCAATAGTGGCAAGTCTCTGTAACTCTCTATCCAACGGGCAAAGGCCGCTCCTATGATCGTTTCAGATGTTGGCCGGATAATGAATGGTTCTGACAGTTCGCCTGTTGGCACCAACTTGGTATTACCCTCTTCATCCTTTTGTGCTTCGAGTCGGTGATGCGTTACAACGGCACACTCCGTAGCAAACCCTTCTGCATGTTCTGCTTCCTTCTCAAGGTAAGAGATCGGAATGAGAAGAGGAAAGTATGCATTTTTATGACCCGTGGCCTTAAACATCAAGTCTAGCTGACTTTGTATTTGTTCCCACAAACCATATCCCCACGGCTTAATGACCATGCAGCCACGGACTTCTGAATTTTCCGCAAGATCAGCTGCTCTTACAACTTGTTGATACCATTCGGGAAAATCTTCCTGGCGGCTCGGATTGATGGCATTTTGAGGTTTGCCCATAATTTTAGCCCACACGTTCGTCTCGAGATTAAGATTTGCAAATTCTTGCAACTTTGCTTGATGCAATTTTTGATATTTGGCACGATAGAACACATGAAAAAACAAACTCGTCGCCATTTTTTAAGGCGGTCATCAGTTGGCGCCGTAGCTATTGCCACCTCCTCATCCAAACTATTAGCCAAGGAAGAGGGTTTTATAGATCTATTTGATGGGAAAACATTGAAAGGATGGCATAAGAATCCTCAAAGGATAGGGCATGGGACCGGAGGCGTGTGGAAAGCTGAGGACGGATGCATTACTGGTGAACAGGATCCTCCAGGATCCGGGAATGGAGGAATTTTACTTACCGATGCAAAGTTCGGTGACTTTGATCTTAGGCTTGATATTAAGCCTGACTGGGGAGTTTGTAGCGGTTTGTTTCTTAGAAGTAATAATAAGGGCCAATGCTTCCAAATGATGGTCGATTATCATGATGGAGGCAATGTCGGACACATTTATGGAGAAGGCACTGGTGGTTTTAATACACGCCCATTCGATATTGATGGGAAAATAATAGATGGAAAACTGGTTGGCCTGAAACCGAAACCTAAAGGAGAAAAACCAAAAATTAACTATTCTATTTCCGGTGAAAAGTTTTGCTCACTATATAAAGTAAATGATTGGAATAAGGTCAGAGTCAAGTGTGTTGGAAAGCATCCAAAGATCATAACCTGGATCAATGGTGAAAAAGTTTGTGAATTCGACGCTGCTAGTTACTCAGGCTCAGGATTTGACCGTGAAAAAATAACTCAGACTCTTGGAACAAAAGGGAGCATTGCTGTGCAGGTTCATGGTGGTGGTAGCTGGCCGAAGGGCGCCAAGTGCAGATGGCGCAATATTCGCATCAAAGAACTTTAACATTCTTTAACCACTGATTAATTCAAGCCGTGGCCAGTTCAAGAAATTCCTTATAAAACAATGCGCCAGCTGACAGATCCGTCACTTTGATCCATTCGTCCGCAGTATGAGCCTGGTCAATGTGCCCGGGACCAGCGGCAACGGCCGGTATTCCTCCTTCCACAGATAATACAGCCGCATCACAGAACCAAGGAGCACCTACTAATTTGGGTTCACTCGATAAATAAGATAGCCCCTTAATAAAAGGATTTTCTGCGGGCGTATTAAGTGGTTCGCAACGGAGCTTAATTTCTGTTTTACACTCATTTAACTCATGATGTGCCATAAATTTGTTGAACATTTGAAGAGCCTTTTCTCCGCCTAGTTTAGGGGTTAAACGAAAATCAATTTCAATTGTGCACTCTTCCGCAACAATGTTGGTGCGGGTTCCTCCCGTGATGACCCCAATATTAATTGTGGGATAACCAAGCAATTCATCGAAGTATTTATTATTTAAAAGATCTGAGCGGAAATCACTTTCTAATAATGCTATCAAATCAGCCATTTTGCTTATAGCGCTATCACCCAGTTCCGGCATAGAGCCGTGCGCAGCTTGTCCCTGTAATGTAATTCTTAACCATAGAGTGCCCTTGTGCCTGTAGACTAAATCATTTCCGGTAGGTTCACCAATAAGAGCAAAATCATATTCGCTGCCATACCTTTTAGCAAAGTGCCTTGAACCAGGCTGACCGGTTTCCTCACCCATGAAACCTGCAAGCGTAACTCCTACGTTGAGTTCTTTAATCTTTTCAGCTCCGAGCTCGGACAAAGCCCAAAGCATTGCCGCTAAGCTTCCTTTAGTGTCTGAGGCGCCCCGCCCGTAAATTTTATCGCCGATCCGTTGCCCGCCAAAGGGATCTATGGTCATACCTCCAACTCCAACTGTGTCCAGATGTGGTCCAAGTAAGATCTGAGGCTTTCCTTCAAAACCTGGAAATCTACCTATCAC
>JABSSR010000224.1 GCA_013213965.1 Verrucomicrobiales bacterium
GCATTCGCAGCCTCAAACGGAATGAACTTAATCCAACTTCTGGACAACATATATTCTGAATTTGGATACTACAAAGAAATGAATACTAATAAGGTATTCGAAGGTGCCGATGGCGCTGAATGCATATCAACTTTGATACATTCCTACGCTAATCAACCACCTAGTCAATGTGATAGCTCTGAGGTTAAAAAGATTATCAATTTTGCTAAAGAGACCATCAAAGACGCTGAAGGTGATCTAATTCCAAAAGAAAAAATGCTATTCATTGAACTCAATGATGGTCGCCGATTTGCGGTAAGGCCTTCTGGCACTGAATCTAAAATAAAATATTATTTTTATGGATACGCTTCAAAAGAAGAAATACAAAACGAGAATCTGAATATAATAAAATCAAAAACATCCGAAGGGCTGAGTTCTCTTTGGGAATGGGTTCAAGAAGACATCCAAAAAAGGCTATCTCAGACCATTTAACCTAACTTTATTCTGCTCCAAAAACTAAAAAGACTTTTCAGATATTGGGCAACAATTGCGTCTTTGTTATCCGGCATCATCCTATCTCTCTGCTACCCCCAATTTAATCTCGGAGAACTAATTTGGATTTCCCTCATCCCGCTAATTTCTGCAATATGGTTAGGGTCGGCTAAAATAACTTCCAAAAAACGCGCAATTAGAGGATTCGCCTTAGGATATGTAACAGGTTTAATTTTTTTTCTGATAAATCTCTCATGGCTACACCATATTCATTTAGCCGCAAGTGCTCTGTTGCCAGCATTCCTAGCTTTATATTTCGCAATATGGGGTGCATTTGCCGCCACCATCGGTAGACCTTCATTCTTTAATTCCACGGAAACTAATGACTTCTTAGAATCAAAAAAGATAATCTCCAGTTCTTCTATTGAAAGTCTCAGATGTGCATTCCTAAATGGCTCGGCTTGGTGCGGATTAGAATGGCTCCGAGGATGGCTAATTACGGGATTTCCTTGGAACGGTCTTGGCGTGGGACTGAGAAACGATTTAGTGATGATACAAATCACTGACTTAATTGGAGTTACTGGACTTTCTTTCGTAATCGTATTCTGCTCGTCCATTATCACATCATTAATATTCCGTATCACAAAAGAAATAAAGACAAGTAGGCTCAGAGCTCATCCGGACTTTATTGTCGGAATCATATTCATTGCATCTATTTTTATTTACGGCGCTAACAGACTCTCCCCAAAAAAAGATTCACATATTGAAGTGAGCGTTCTCCTCGTTCAAGGAGGTATTGATCAAGAAGAAAAATGGAATGCTAATTCTGCTCAGCAAATATATAGAAGATACTGGGACTTAACCACTCCTTACTTAAGCCTCGAAAACGCCGATTTCGATTTAGTCGTCTGGCCGGAGAGTTCATTACCCTACTCCTTACATGACAAAGAAACACAAACTTATTTGAATAAAATTCTATCAGTTGATGACTATGAACTTGTCCTAGGTTTAAATGAACATATACCTCAAGAAGGTATTTATAATTCAATTGTCGTTCTTAGGAAAAACACCTCCAGCGCCAAAACATATCGGAAGATTCATCTCGTTCCTTTCGGTGAGTATGTTCCACTAAGATCAACACTGCCTTTCCTCGAAAAATTAGCATCCAGCGCAATTGGCATTGATTTTACTCCTGGCAAAAGGGCTGACCCTATAAAAATGAATCTCCCAGAACCTTATAGCATCATTCCGCTAGTATGTTTTGAAGATACCTTTGGAAACTTGGCGAGGAGATTCATTAAGGATGAACCGCAATTAATTGTTAATGTGACTAATGATGGTTGGTTTGGTGAGAGTGCCGCTTCCGAGCAGCACTTAGCAAATGCAATGTTCCGCTGCATCGAATTACGGCGACCGATGATTCGAAGTGCTAACACCGGAATCAGTTGCATTATTGATACTACCGGAAACCTTCATGACCGATGGGCTTCGACTCCTGGAGGAAAACGAATGATCTATGGTGACACCGAAAAAAACACCTTCATTACCGACTCTTTACCGGAACTCATTCGCATCCCAAGAAATTCAACACAAACTTTATATGCTCGAATAGGTGATTCTTTCTCAATAGCCTTCGGATCAATTTCATTGATCGCCGCGATATTTCCCGTTCTAAGAAGATTAACTACACTCAGGAAGTAAACTCCTTGCCTGAGGACTGACACACGATCTTGAAATCTTCCCGTGCACCGGTTGGATCACTACGAAATGTCAACCTGCCGTGGTGACGTCTTTCCATTTCCAATAAATCATTAGCGTCCTCTTCCTTTAACCTTTGCATAACCTCAGGATGAACAACGATGACAAGATCTGTTAAGCTTTCATCTCCTCTTTGAATTAACCCTGAAAGTTTCCTCTGAAGCTCTACACTAATGCTCTCGGCAGACTTTATCCGTCCAGAGCCTCTACACGAAGGACAATCATTAAACATAGATCTACTCAAACTTTCGTTGAGCCTTTGGCGGGTCATTTCCATCAAACCAAGCTGTGAGAGAGGGAGAACTTGAATCTTCGCCTTATCAGTATCCGTTTGATTTAACATGCGCCGATACACTGCGTTCTGATCCTTTCGACCCTTCATATCTATAAAATCAACCACTATTAAGCCTCCAATATTTCTTAACCTCAATTGCCTAGCGACCTCATCCGCTGCCTGCAAATTTGTTTCCAGAATCATTTTATCTGAATTATTTTTACTGCCCCTATTTCTTCCTGTATTCACATCTATAGAAATAAGTGCCTCAGTTTCATCAATCACTATATATCCTCCACAAGGCATCCAAACCTGTCGATCAAACGCACTTTTGATTTGTTTCTCAACATTAAACCGCTCAAAGATAGGCTGCTTAGTTGCAAAAAAATGAATTCTCTTTCGAGATTGAGGGGATATTTTAGCTACTGATTCCTTCATTTGTTGAACGGTCCGCTCATCATCACAAAGAACTTCAGTCACTTCATCAGTGAGAAAATCTCGAACAGTTCTTTCCACCAACTCTGGCTCTCGAAAAACACACGCTGGTGCTTTATTATTCTGCCTTTGTTGGTCAATTTCCTCCCATTGACTTACCAGTATACGTAAATCTCTTATCAAAAACCGTGCACGCTGCCCCTTACAAACAGTCCTTAAAATCACACCCATGCCCTCAGGAACATTCATTTTTTCGGTAATTTTTCGCAATCTTTGTCTCTCCTTAGGATCATCGATTCTTCTTGAAATTCCAAATTGATCATTGAGAGGCATCAGCACCATACACCTGCCAGGCAGGGTTATATTTGTAGTTACTCTAGGCCCCTTCTCTCCTATCGCTCCTTTACTAACCTGAATCAGGACCTCAGAACCTACAGGATAAATGCTCGGTATATCTTTAGCTGAAATGTACTTCGGCTTCTTCTGCGCCTTCTGCGACTTCTTCTGCGACTTCTTTCGCCTTACTTCCTCCAGTCCTTTATCTAATGCTGCAGGTATTGCATCCCAAAAATGCAAAAAAGCATTTTTATCAGTTCCTATATCAACAAACATAGCCTTTAAGCCAGGCTCTATGTTTTTAACGCGACCCTTAAAAATACTTCCTACAATATTCTCATCACCGGTCCGCTCTATTGTATAATCTACTAACTTTGATTCTCTAAGTTGCGCTACTCTAGTTTCGAGCTTCTCAACATTTACTATAATTTGATATCCGGAGGCTAACGCCTTCTGGCGCCTTGCCTCCCTTAGTTTTTTGAACATTTTTCAAAATAATTTTGCAAGTCATTATCATGACTAAGGTTTAAATTCTTGTTATTTCGTACTTATATTTACCAAAATTGATTGAGCAGCAGGGCTATCGCCCTCTGCCTTTTCTATCTAATATTCCTATTCTTTTTTTCACAGTCCTTGATTTTACCGAGCCCCTAGTATCTGGAGCTTTTTTTACGGTTGGAATCAAGCGAACCTTCTTAATGGTATGGACCAAGTCAGGAACTGGCGTTGCCGCTACAGCTGTACCATCCTCTCCATCATCATCACCAATAAAGGCCTCTGTGGGATCATCATCAAAGCCCACAAGTTCCACAAAGTCAAAATTCCCTTCCGATTCTTTTACCGGAGCAACTTGAGGATTGAAGTTAAATTGTTCCACAGACACGATTTCATCAATAATTCTCTTAGCTATCGGCGCACACACTGTACCTCCTGCCTTACCATTCTCAACCATAACACACACCGCAAGTTTTGGCTTGTCATAAGGCGCAAATGATATAAACCAGGCATTTGTTTCATTAGATCCATTAGGTCGCTTACGTCCTGTCTGCGCTGTTCCCGTCTTACCTGACAATTGAACAATCTTGGATTTTCCCCGTCTAGCTGTACCTCTTACTTCATTCACCACGTCCCACATTCCACTTCTACATATTTCAATTTTTTCTGCAGGAATTCCTAATTTTGTAAGGTCATATTGCACTTCAGAAACTTTACGTTTCTCAACACCACCCTCAACTGTCTTATGAATTAGCCTTGGGCGATAGTATTTTCCCCCATTGGCTATAGTAGAAGCAACCATAGCCATCTGAAGTGGCGTCGCCTCAGTGGCCCCTTGCCCAATCGAAACTTGAGCTGTATCAGCTTCCCCCCAATTTCCTAAACCCTGCACACGCTTCCATTGTGGACTCGGAATGAATCCGGGATCTTCATTATTAAGAGGAATTCCAGTCCTCGCTCCAAGACCCATCCATTTAGAAACGTTGAGTATATTATCAATCCCTGTAGCATTTCCATACCTGTAAAAGAAACCATTGCACGAAGTCTTAATGGCTCCACGAACAAATATTTTTCCGTGCTCGTACCCTTTGGCCCGAGCCCAACATTTCATAAAAACCTTAGGCCCAAAGTGTGCTCCGCCCTTACAGTCGAAGTCCCTGCTCCCAGTATTATTTAGCATGCCAGATAATGAAACAGGAATCTTGAACGTAGATCCAGGAGCATGATCCTTCAACGCTCTATTAATAAGAGGATCATTTTCATTCTTCAAATACCTTTTCCAGTCCTTCTCACTAATCGATGGAATAAATTTATTTGGATCATATGAAGGGACAGAAGCCATAGCGAGAATGTCTCCCGCGTAAACCCAATGCTCTTCCTCTTTCCCTAAGGCTTTTAATTTCGTTTTATATGATGTCGGCGCAACTACTACCACGGCACCTCTGCCAACCTTTCTTAAGGCCTGTTCTGCAATGTATTGATAGCGGAGATCCAGCGTGAGCCAAACATCTGAACCACTCTTTGGAGGTTTATACGATATCTCGCCAACAACTTTCCCTTCCTCATTCTTTGAATCGATTACCCTGCCTTTTTCATCCTTTAACATAACCCTCTGTCCAGGCTTACCTCTCAAAAAATGATCCATCGTCGCTTCAATCCCATCACCACCAAAATCATCAGGCACATAGTATTCCCATTGCTTTCTCTCTTCGACTGGAACTTTTTTAATATCTGGTTGGCGAACAAATCCCAAAATATGAGAAGCCAACGCTCCATAGACATACTTTCTCATGGGCCGCGCCGCTACTGTAACTCCAGGCAAATCTAAAGAGTGTTCGGCCGCTATCGCATACTCCTCAAAAGTAAGATCATCACGATAAGTATAAGGAACCAATCCCCCATGTGTTCGCCAGTGCCGCTGTAAATCACCAGCATGAAATTCCCTGTAAAGACCTATCCTTGCCAGATAAGGAAAAACCAATTCAGACACTATAGTGATCATGTCCTCCTCTTTCCGATTCCTCTTAATTCCACTACTATCCTTAAAATCAAAAATACTAACAGGGACTTCTTTAAGTTCCTTTTTGACTGTAGAAGTTCTATTGATTTTAGTAATGGCTAAATTCTCTTCTTTTATAACTCTCCTATAATTATTAAGAATTTCCTTAAGATTAAACTGCATCTCATAACGAGCAATATTCTCTACCAGGACCCTCCCTCTACGGTCCCGGATAATACCTCTCACTCCAGGCACTCTAACCTTAACCTCTGATGTCCCAGGCACCTTAGAAGAAAATTCGTCATACCTGTTAATTTGTATAACAAATAAGCGAATTAGGAGGGCGGAAAATCCACCGATTAGAATCAAGCCAATGAGGTAAAATCTTAACCTATAACCCAAAGTCATTTTTTCAAACCTCCCTTTCCAGTGCGTCCTTAATTGAAAGTATGGGGTAGCCCGTCAACCGGCTCAATTTGAATATTAGATAAAAGAAAATCGGGGATGCAATCATGCCCAATAAGGCTGAAACCCAAAGCTCTTTCCAGAAATCTTCCGGGACAATGAATTTGGCCCTGCCAAAACTTACAAAAAACCATTCCATTGCTATCAGCAAAGCAGTTGCTACTCCGACCAAAACAATGGGAACTTCCCAACGACCCCTTTTAAATAATGGACATACCCCCTGCATCAAAGCTCCTGTAAGCCCTAAAAGAAAAATTGAATACCCAAACCCCACATCATTTACACCTGTCACTGCCATATGGGAAGAATCCCAAATAAAGCCAATTGGAAAAGCTAAGCCTAGCATCATTGGAAATGAAACCGTAAGTGAACAGGTGAAAAAAATTGTGTGGACCAGTAAAATCCTTACTCCTAAAGGACTAAGAAGAGATGCAAAAAATCCATCTAACATCAATGCGATTCCAATTAAAGAAATCAGACTCAGTGTGAATATTAAACGTGATAAATGCATTGTATCTAATTTTCAACAGGAAGCTTATTTGTATTTAAGAATGACTTTTGGATAACCGAAGCCTGTTTCTTATCTTCTTGTGCCCTGACCGGCACTAAAACGAAAACATAATTAAGCTGATTGAAATTAATGGCCGGTTGAACACGCGCTACGGCATCAAAATCTCTAACCTCAAACTCCTTAACATAACCAAGCATAAGCCCAGGAGGAAAAATGCCTTTCGTTTCGGAATTGCCAACTCCGGAAGAGTAAACCTTAGCCCCGGCAGAAACTCCATACCTATCTGCTTCCTTAGGTAAATTTTGAAGCAATAGATGTGTCACCTCTCTACCAGCACCAGGAGCGCCTGAAAGTATTCCTTGAACTCTTTCATGTCCCTTATCTGACGGCTCTGCAAAGACACCATGGACATAAGCGCTGACCTTGCATTCAACATCAGTTGCCAAAACCACGGTCGATTGTCCCTTCCCCACTGAAGCAATTTTCCCAACTAATGCCCCCTCAACCTGATCAGCACGATCAACTGCTACAGGCGTCATTACCGGACTGTTAATAACTACTCCATCTTCATATCCTTTATCAATTACAAATGTCTTCCACCAGCTATTGCTTTGTCTTTTTATCACACGTGCGGCAACTAATTCCTGATTCTGTTTTCCTTTATACTCAACAAAATTAAGAGATCGTTTTAGCTCTATATTCTCCTCCCTGAGAAGGTCAATTTGTGCTTGCCCAGCCCTTAATTCAAAAAGCTCCTTCAGTAATTTATTATAACGTAAAGCTAGCTGCTCCTTTTCATATTTTTGATAAAGATCGTTAGCAGAAATTGGCTCACCGTTAATCACATCCTCATCGTAAGTAAGTTTAACGACAGTTTCATGCGCAAGCCCAAAAAGTCCAAGAACTTTGGACTGAACTGAATGTACTCCTTTATTATCGAGAGTAAAAACCCAAACAAGTGCCAATAAAAATATTACAAGAGCTACAAGATTGGACTTTTTCATGCCTCAAAATTTAACAATTTAAATACTGTTTTCCGTATTTATACACCGACCGAAGTCATTTTCTTTATATAGGATACTTCACTTAGCACTCGACCAGTTCCCTCAACAACTGCAGCGAGCGGGTCCTCAGAAATATGAGTTGGAATACCTGTCTGTTCTGTCAGCCATACATCGAGCCCGCCTAATAGAGCGCCACCACCTGCCAACATAATCCCTCGATCAATCAAGTCGGCAGCTAATTCAGGAGGACACCTCTCTAGCGTCTCCTTAATGGAAGCAAGTATTGCCGCCAAGGGCTCAGCCATTGCTTCACGAATCTCTTTGGATGACACTTCGATAGTCTTAGGCAATCCATCAACAAGATCACGCCCCTTAACATCCATTGTTGTTTCCTGATCAACTACAGTTGCAGAGCCTATTTTAATCTTAACCATCTCAGCAGTGCGTTCTCCAATCATTAAATTGTATTTACGTTTCATATAGGCAATAATTGACTCATCCAGTTTATCGCCACCCACTCTGAGACTCCTGCTCTGAACAATACCCGAGAGAGAAATAACTGCCACTTCAGTTGTCCCTCCACCAATATCAACAATCATGTTACCGCTCGCATCCTGTATCGGAAGTCCCACTCCAATTGCTGCAGCCATAGGCTCCTCAATTAAATAAACCTCATCAGCACCTGCCTGCTTCGCAGAATCCTTAACTGCTCTTTTTTCCACCTCTGTAATTCCAGACGGAACAGCAATAACAACCCTGATTTTTGAAGCCTTTATAAGCTTTGTCCCTTTCCCTTTTTCCTTAGTTCTTGCTTTCTTAATAAAATGCTTAAGCATCGCCTCAGTAATCTCAAAATCAGCTATTACTCCATCCCTAAGGGGCCTAATAGCTGAAATTGTGTAAGGCGTCCTGCCTAACATTCGCTTCGCATCATCACCCACTGCAAGCACTTCAGTGGTACCTGTCTTAACGGCAACAACCGATGGCTCGCGGACTTTAATTCCTTCATCTTTAAGATAGACCAAAGTATTTGCGGTACCCAAATCGATACCAATGTCCATATTGAGAAGGCCAAAAAGTTTGTAGAAAATATTCAAAATTTAATTGTCAGCTAAAGCTTTAGAGCCATTGGTAGAATCTTTTATCATGCAAAATAGAGCCCAAATTAATTGTAAATAAATCAGGATAAATTATTATTAACTAACAAATCTAATTAAGAAAACTTAAAAATAAAGATATTGTAGACTTTTTTAATTCTAACAAATTCACTTCTCAAACTTTAAGCTAAAATAATTCGTTAATAAATTTCGTGTACCAATATTACACCAATCTAATATTCAATGACTTATGCGATTATTTATCATTTTTATTTGTTCAAAAATAATACAAATTAAGCCATTTTTTCAGTATTAATCAATCTCATGCCTTGGAACATTTAGAAATATTATTAAATGCAACCTGCCCCAATAGAATACAAATGTGATAGGTGTGTTAAATGCTGCCAATGGCCAGGGGAAATTCTACTCAGCAAAAGTGAGATAAGCAAAATGTCAAAAGATCTAGGCTGTAGTGAAAGTGAATTTATACAAAATTTTACTGCATTACGTCAGTCTCGAACAGGGTTAACATTGTCCGAAAAATCTGACGGATCCTGCATATTACTTGAAGGAAATTCCTGTAGAGTACATCGAGCAAAACCCAACCAATGCTCAAATTTTCCCAGCAAATGGCGTTTTCCGGGTTGGCGTCAGATCTGTGAAGCTACTCCACAAAGAACTGACAGCACCAAGTTCGAGTAAGTGTAAAAGATATACTTGATCGATCGCCTAGCACGTTGCAGGCTTTACACCCAAAATTAATGCTCGGGTGGCGGAACTGGTAGACGCGCTAGACTAAGGATCTAGTCCACTCACGTGGGTGCAGGTTCGATTCCTGTTCCGAGCACTTTTAGGCTACATATTGGCTACAATGACACGATTTGGACTGTTTTTGGTTATTCTTTTGGCAACGGGCATTTCAACTCGTGGGCAAAATCCTCTCTCTGTTTCCCCTCCAGAGAAGAATAACTCACCGCAAGCCGAATTAGCCTCCTTCTCGATTGACTCGCGTCTCCAGATTAACCTTTTTGCCGATGAAAGCATTGGCATTGCCAACCCTATCTGTTTCCGCTGGGATACACGCGGACGTCTCTGGGTATTGTGCACCTGGGCATATCCACAATTGAAGCCGGGCACAAAACCAGACGATAAACTAATCATCCTTGAAGATACCAATAGTGACGGCAAGGCAGATAAAATCTCAACCTTCGCTGACGGGCTGAACATGCCAACGGGGTTCGCGCTGGGACACGGTGGAGCATATATCGGTAATGGTCGTGACCTGATCCATGTGCGAGATACTAGCGGAAACGGCAAAGCCGACCAAAAAGAAATTCTATTTACCGGTTTCGGCACTGGCGACACGCATCAGAATATCAACTCTTTCGCATGGACACCCGGTGGAGAGTTGCTTTTTTGCCAAGGACTACACTGTTTTTCA
>JABSSR010000225.1 GCA_013213965.1 Verrucomicrobiales bacterium
AAATTCCCCAAGTTCCAGAAGACAAGGTGCGCACCAGGAGGCCCATAAATTAATGAGGATCGGCCCATCACTCGTTAAATCATCAATGAAAATGGATTTTCCATTCGTATCGATATATTTTAATTTTTCAGGTAACTTTAAAGGTTGCGAAAGCCGGATCCTGGCAGTCTCAATCGGATCAGGCAGGACAGGAGTAGACGGTGCTAACTCAGTCCTAACACCTGTTACTGGAACGGGGATAGCGTTCGTTTTTCCCTGCCTAATGATGAATTTTTTACCTGAAGATATACCGACAAATGACTCGGTATGACCAGAAGGCCAGCGCACCTTCACTGAATTAATCTCCCCGGAAACACCAAGGCCAAAGTGCAACCACTTACTTGATTGACTCAAGAAACTGTCCCCGGCATAAAGGGTACGGAAGAGGGTCCGGGATCCTACTTTCATTTCCACCTTAGCCCCCACAGGATCACGTGGACAATTCTTTTCAGGATCACCGTAAAGCCGTAACGTCACCCAGCGGTTATCCGTCCTAAGATCATTCCTTAACAATCGGAGGCGTGGAGCGGTCCGGTTAGTAACGCAATAGTCAGGATCACCATCATCATCGAGATCTGTAATGGCAAGGCCCCGTCCATCATCAAGATAATCGAGACCGAGCGAATAAGAGAGTTCAGTAAACTTACCATCACTGAGGTTGTAAAATGCACAGTTACGTTCATTCCCGCTGAAAGAATTTCCTGACCGGATCCGTCCACCGAGCCTGGAAAAAGAATCCAGGTATGACTGGTCAGGATCACTTGTCTGAGATAACGGTGATTTCGACACGACCTGCCGCCAGTAAAAGCTTCACAAATCACCAGGGTCCTGCTGAGTGATAAAACCATTGGCAACATACATGTCCTGATGACCGTCCCCGTCCATGTCTCCCAACCTTGATGACCATGCCCAGCGGCCAACACTGACCCCGGAACTTATACTAACATCACTGAAGGTACCGTTCCCCATGTTCTTGTATAATGAATTTCCACGTGCGTGCCTCCTGTAATGATCCTTTGTCGTTTCATCAGCTCCCTCATGAAACCGGTCCTGCGAACTTATCCTGTGACCTGCAGAGGAAAACATATTACCCACGTAAAGATCAGGCTTGCCGTCATTGTCGTAATCTCCCCATGAAACGGACATGCCGGGACCTATGTCCACAACTCCTGCCTCCTCGGCAACGTCCTTAAAACGAATCCTTGATCCCTCATTAGCATAAAAATTATTCCGCCCAAAATCATTCGCCACATAAAGGTCAAGGTCCCCATCATTATCATAATCCTCCCAGGACGAGGCATAACTGAACCTACGATTATTTTCATCAAGACCTTCTTTCTTGGTCACATTACGAAATGTCCAATTACCATCGTTGCGAAAGAGGACGTTCCTGCCCCCATTATTTGCGTCGTGATAAGGAACTGGTCTTGCAAAGAGATGGTGCTTGTTCACTCCTGGCCTTTTATTATAGCAACAAACATAAAAATCGAGATCTCCGTCCACGTCATAATCTGCTGCTGATATTGAGTAAGGAACGGCTGCCGGGAGGATCATGGAAGCACGTTCAGTGAAATTCCCCTCCCCGTCATTATCCATAATAATGACACCATCAAGGACACCTGCAATTAGATCCTGATCGCCATCGTTATCAAGATCGACGAAAAGATTACCATGGCATGAGTCCAGGAAATTTGTTCCTGATAAAACTGAACGATCCTCAAAGGTTCCATCACCCTTCCTGACATATAGACGGTTCGGTAACCCGCCAGGCTGCGCCACATATAAATCATCCTTTCCGTCATTGTTAATGTCCGCGACTGCTACTCCTTGCCAGCCCCCAACGTCAATTCCTGTCAACATTTCCAAGCGCCCGGTCCAGTGATCCTGTCCCCGATAAAATTGTTCGGTGAATTCAGGGACCTCCCCCAATGAGGACTGGGTCACATCAACGAACTGTCCGATAGAGGAATAAACAGCACGGAAAGAACCGTCCACTCTGAGAAGTTTCAACTCACCTGATTCAAGATCCCATTTCAAATTCAGCTCACCTTTCAGCTCGCGAAAAACATCATCATGCCTGCCGGCAAAATGTACAATGGCCTCACAATTCACTTTTTTCTTCTTCTGATCTTGGATCGCAATGATCTTGAAGCTTGAACGCTCTACCCGGCCAGTCAGTGCATTTTTATCGAGAATCTCACTAATTGATTCGGAAAGCACTCCCCTG
>JABSSR010000226.1 GCA_013213965.1 Verrucomicrobiales bacterium
TGGCCATGTATTAATACGTGTTAAGGCAAGTACCGTAAATCCTATCGATTATAAAATTAGGAGTGGTCTATTGAAATCTCTCGCACCCGAAACTGGAGTCCTTGGTTTTGATGTTTCAGGAACAATTGAAGAGGTCGGCGATGGAGTGAGTAAATTCGTAGCAGGAGATGAAGTTTTCGGTTGTAGCGGAGCAGTTAAAGAACACTCCGGAGCATTGGCGGAATATCAATTAGTTGATGCAAACCTCCTCGCAAAAAGACCAGCTAATCTCTCACTTGAGGAATGCGTCGCGCTACCACTGGTATCAATAACAGCTTGGGATGCTCTTATAAGAGGTGCTAATATAAAGGAAGGTGAATGCGTTTTGGTTCATGGGGGAACTGGAGGCGTCGGACACTTGGGAATTCAACTCGCCAAAATGAAAGGAGCTGAAGTTTTCTCGACTGTGTCTTCCGATGAAAAAGCAGAAATAGTCAAAGGGTACGGAGCCACACCGATAAATTACCGCAATTTAAGTGTCACTCAATACGTTGAAGAATACACTGATCAAAAGGGATTTGATGTTGTTTTTGATACTGTCGGAGGAGATAACTTGATGCGAAGCTTCGAAGCGTCAAAATTAGAAGGGAGGGTCACTTCCGTGAATACGAGAACCACTTGTGATCTCAGCATACTGCACCAGAAAGCTCTTTCACTTCATGTCGTTTTCATGATTATTCCGATCCTTTACAATCAGGACAAAGGCAAGGCCCAACACGGAAAAATCCTTAACGAAATAGTTAAAGGAGTTGAATCAGGAGACATAACTCCGCTTATCAATAAGGAAATTTTTCCCTTTGAACGAGTCGCAGAGGCACACGCCTTGCTTGAGTCGGGAAAAGCTACCGGAAAGATAATTTTGAGAGGTTTCGATGCTAACTAGTTAGTTAATTATATTTGATTTAATCAAAATTATTATTATATAGAAGCACTGAAAGTCTGTTTCTTCACATACATTATAGAGAAATGGGGTAAATTAATTGAAATGAAACATTTAACTAATAGCCGAAAATTGAAATTCTGATGAAAATCATCATGTTTACCGGTCCGGTAATCCTCGCCCTCCTCTTGGCTTCCAGCTGCAAGAAAGAGAACCAAAATAATGCTGGAAAAGTTAAGCCCGATCCAAGCGCAATAAAGATCCTGCGTTTTTCTGCGATCCCTGACGAAAATACAACCGATCAAACAGTAAAATTCAAAAAGTTTGCCGATTACCTTTCACAAAAACTCGGAGTCACAGCTCAATTCATCCCCACAACTGATTACGCATCTGCAGTTAACAAATTTGTCAATGGGGAAATCCACCTCACCTGGTTCGGTGGATTGACCGGGGTTCAGGCAAGGAACGAAGTCAAAGGTGCGCGAGCAATTGCCCAAGGGCTTGAAGATCCAAAATACATTTCCTACTTCATTGCGAATTCTAACACAGAACTTGAGCTGAGTGAATCATTCCCTAAAAAAATCAAAGCCCTTAAGTTCAGTTTCGGGTCGGAAAAATCTACCTCCGGCAGACTAATGCCAAGTTTTTTCATTCAAAAAGAAACGGGAACAGCTCCTGAAAAATGGTTCTCCCAGCCAATCGGTTTTTCAGGCGCCCATGACAAGACTGCCAAACTTGTTGAGTCAGGAGCTTTCCAAGTCGGTGCCCTCAGTTATAAAAAATATGACAGCATGGTCGAATCAGGAAAACTTGATAAGGAAAAATGCAAAATTATTTGGAAAACACCTCCTTTTGCTAATTATAACTGGACCGCTCATCCTGAACTAGATCAAATATATGGAGAAGGGTTCATTGATAAAATTCAAGAGGCTTTAATTGAAATATCTGACCCTCAATTACTCAAGGCTCTGACCCGATCCAAAATTATTCCGGCAAAAAATGAAAACTTCCAAGGCATCGCAGATATCGCCAAGGAATTGGGACTTTTGAACAATTAAGTGCAATGAAAGTCACTCATAAACATCCTGTCACTTTTAGTTTAGAAAGTGCGGAACGTTATTATGAAAACACTCCTGCTCTTAATTCTACGACTATCAGTATTGAGCAGGGAGAACGGGTCGCTATTGTGGGGCCGAGCGGCAGCGGAAAGACTACATTACTAAGTTTATTCAACTCCACAGTCCAAGCCAGTTCAGGGAAAATCACCTTATTGGGCAATGCATTGGAAAAAACTTCAGAAAGGAATCTCAAAAAGATTCGCTCAAAAATTGCAACGATTCCACAGAACCTTGCACTAGTAGAAAGTTTAAGAGTATGGCAAACCTACACCCATAAGTCCAAATCCATTGTAGAATTAAAGTTGCTGGAACCCAAGAAGATCAACAATTTAGAGATTAGGCTTAAAATAGAGATCCCACACCAGAGTAA
>JABSSR010000227.1 GCA_013213965.1 Verrucomicrobiales bacterium
CTCAATAATTGTTTTAGGAAAACCAAAATCCGCTAATTGTTTTAGCATGTTGCCAATTTCTTCGTTTCCTAGTCCACTAATTCCAGCCGCACCTGCCGCACCGCCTTTTTCATTCCCTTGGACACTAAGAAAATTATTATCCTTATCAAATTCAGCTTCGAATTTCTGATTAGCAAAATCTCCGAAAGAAGTTTTTAGCAGAGCACTCTGATTTTCTGGGTCCTCAGAATCATAGACCATATTCTGGCCCGCCATCGACATCTCCATTTTCACTTTAGAAAACCGAACGCTCATTTTCTTATTTTTTGATTCCTCCTTGTCCGACACATCAATATTAAGATCCATGGACATTTTTGTTTTTGAGCCTTCGGGTCCGGCGATCGGAAGTTCCATTTCCATATTGGTTGTCTGACGGAAAACATAGGACTTCCCTCTAATCCATTTCGCTTTAAGCAAAACGCTCTGACCATCGGCACTCCATGGCCCTTTAGATTTTTCGGGAAGAATGTTATTTTCCCGAGCCCTAGAATCCAACTCCTGATGCTCTCCAGATGATGAATTCTGATCGTTTCGTTTTTGGCAGCCAAAAAATGTGACTACTCCGACTAAAATACTAATAATAAGGCAAAGTTTCATGGAAATTGAATGATCTAAACAAAGATTAAAAGAAAACTACTATAAAACCTTCTTCAACAAAATGATATCTTATTAAGGACCCAGAGAATTAATCTCTCAGGCTTCAAAAATCGAGTTATGGAGTCTTTAACTATGACTTTTATAAGGTTTCTAAAGTAAAAAATTAATGAACCCTGTAACTTATTTTTCAAGTTGGCACAAGATCAGCTTTATAGTTAAATTCAATATAGAATTCCCAAGAAAAGTACCATCAATTTTTGGTGCCTGAATTTGGATAAACCTTACCCGACTAATTAAAATGAAAAAAGTTGAAGCGATAGTTAAACCATTCAAACTCGAAGACATTAAGGAAGCCCTATCCGAAATAGGCATACAGGGCATGACCGTAACTGAAGTGAAAGGGTTTGGTCGCCAAAAAGGTCACACAGAAATATACCGCGGAAGCGAATACACAGTAGATTTCTTACCAAAGGTCAAACTTGAAATCGTAGTGGATGATGAGCAAGTAGATGGAGTTATTGATAAAATAGCTTCAACTGCAAATACAGGAAAGATAGGAGACGGAAAGGTCTTTGTATCACCCATCGAGGAAGCGGTCCGCATCAGGACAGGAGAAAAAGGACCTGATGCTGTTGCGGTAAGTTAAGTAAGTTTAATTTAAATTAGATAGAAAAGACTCTCTCTGCATGCGGAGAGAGTCTTTTTTATGGAGTAAAACTTAAAGCATTCGAATTTTTTTATTCCTCGTATAGAATCTATTCTTTAATGAGTGAGGATATCGAACTTCCAGAACTTCCAAAAAGAGAAATTCTAGTTCAGTATCTAGGCAAAATGCTATTGGCCCGAGGCATTGGACTTTCTAAACACGGAGAGCCTTGGCAATTAGTTCAGTTAACCGAACCCTCGGAAACAGGCACTCTTAATGAAGTGCCCATTATGGCATTTGAAGTCTTATTTTTAACCCCTGAAGAAAGGGAATCTGGGACCTATGTCTTCACCAATGAATCCAATGAACTTATTGGAGCTATGTATTGCACGACATATATCAGTCCAACTAAGGCCACATGCATGCGGTCACTTTTCTCAAGTACATCCGAAGAGCAACCGTTAGTCGAACCTAACAGATCCAGACAAGAACTTTAAACACTGAGTGGAAAACACATGGTCTTGCTATAATTCCTGTTTCTATCAGGTGATTCAGCGATTGATTTAACCTCAATCTAAATGTTATCTTTCATCCATGCGTAAACTGCGCACATTCCATCAATTAATCCCTAAAATAACATGGATCTTCTTAGGGGTATTATCTCCTATATTAAGTTTTGCTGATAAGCCTACAGAAGAAAAAAAAACTTGGCCTTTCTTCAAGCCTGAAAACATCAAGGTTCCGACAGTTAACGCTACAGACAGAATTAGTAATGAAATCGATTCTTTTATTATTCAGAAACTGGAATCGAAAGGACTCACTCTTTCGCCTGAAGCATCAAAGCAAACATTAGTTCGTAGATTGTACTTTGATCTGATTGGTTTACCTCCGACCCCGGAACAGGTCGAATCTTTCATTAATGATCAGAATCCGGATGCATACGGTAAACTAGTAGATGATCTGCTCAAAGATCTCAGGTACGGCGAACGCTGGGCCAGATTCTGGTTAGATCTAGCGCGTTATGCAGACACTGCAGGCTATGAAGGAGACCCAGACATGCCTTATGCCTGGCGATATCGAGACTATGTCATTGATTCTCTAAACAGAGACAAGCGATATGACCTCTTTATTAAAGAGCAATTGGCCGGAGACGAATTTACGGAGATTATGGGTGCCGGTGAAATACCTATCGCTTCATCCGAAAAAACTGTAGCAATGACATTTTTGAGATTAGCGCCCTTCACTGAGCCTAGAGGAGATGAAACAAGACACGAATTACTCAGTGAAATGACTTCAACTACTAGCTCCGTATTTCTAGGGCTCACTGTCGGATGTGCAAAGTGTCATGATCACAAATATGATCAAATCCCGACTAAGGATTTCTACCGGATGAAAGCCTTTTTTAATACAGTTCAAATCATGCCTCCAGAACGGGGAGACGCTTTTCAAATCGGAGGATCACTGCCGGCTGATTTTTATCGCAAAGGTGAAAAGGAATGGGCCAATCAACGACGCCAAGAATTTGAGAGCATGCAGGAAGAGTTAAATAAATTAACCAGTGAACTGAAATCACGCATGTCCAACAATGTGAGCCGTTCCGGTTTTGGCCTTCAGGCCATGATTAATGGAAATAACTACTGCTTTGATCGAAGAGGTA
>JABSSR010000228.1 GCA_013213965.1 Verrucomicrobiales bacterium
CCACCTAGGCAATGATAAGTCCCCTTAAAGGCGCCAGTCTTTTCAAGGGCAATGACATCCGTAGGCTGCTCAACTACACAAATCACTGAACTGTCTCGCCCAGAATCATCGCATTGGAAACAGCCCTGCTCATGACTCTTAAAAAAACCACAAATTTCACATGAGCATATTAACTGGACTGAATCCTGAACTGCCTTCGATAGATGGGACGCAAATTCTCTATCCTGATTGATTAACCAAACGGCAATTCTCTCTGCTCCCTTGGGCCCGATCCCCGGAAGTTTTTTTAATGTGTCTATGAGATTTTTTATCTCTTCCGGGAAATCCAAACGAGCCATAATATATTATTTGGTTTCTGCGTCACGATAAGAACTCACCACGATGGAACTCAGATATGAATCCGGATCCGCTACTGCTTCTGAATTAACAGTAAATTTAGCTTTTCCCGTATTCTTCTGGATCAGCTTGAGACCGAACTGGTAATCCTTGAATAAAAATTCACATAGTTGTAAGGGCCGGGTCCCTTCCTTTACCGCCCGTTCGCCAATTGCCGCAACAGCATCCTCACTAAATTCAATACGGACCCCGTGCTGCTTTGAAAACTCTGAAGAAAAGAGTTCAAGTTCCTGACTGACTCTCCCCGCACTAACTTCTCGGCCCTTCTTCTTATATTTTTCAAGAACCTTGGAATTATTATTCACTAAATCAGCATTAATCTTTAGTTCACTGACCGAAGTTCCTGGAAGTTCAAATTTAAAATCCCTAAGGATCCGCTCACAAACAGTTAGAAGTCCTCTAGCACCAGTCTTTTCTTGCGCTGCTCTTTCAGCAATAATTTCCATTGCTCCCCCCTCAAACTTGGCTTGAATACCGTAAGCAGCAAATTCTTGCTCATACTGGCGAAGAAGGCTGCCTTCAGATGACTTCATGATTTCAAGAAGGTCCTGAGCGTCCAGATGCTCACAAACGACACGAATAGGAAGTCTCCCGATGAACTCCGCTTCAAACCCAAAGTCAATGAAGTCCTGCGTGTTGACATGACCAAACAATTCATTGTCCATGGGAACGTCCTCACTGCTCGTTCCAAAACCAATCTGACCCTGACTGAGTCTCTTTCTGACCAACTCTTCCAGACCTGAGAAAGCACCACTCACAATGAAGAGAATATCACGAGTATTGATAGCCTTAGGGCCGGACTTCCCATTTTTAAGATCAAAAACGGCCTGCATCTGGGATTGAATGTCCATGGGATTACGTAACTGGACTTCGGTCTCCTCCATCAATTTCAGTAATGCTGTCTGCACTCCCCTCCCACTCACGTCGCGACCCATCGAATTCCCATTCGTTGCCAATTTGTCAATTTCGTCAATATATATTATCCCGTGCTCTGCCAGATCCACATCACCGTCAGCTTTCTGGACCAGTTCCCTAACAAGGTCATCAACGTCTCCCCCTACATAGCCCGTTTCACTGAACTTTGTAGCGTCTGCCTTAACAAAAGGAACACCCATCATCTCAGCAATATGCTTAACTAAATAAGTCTTACCCACTCCTGTAGGGCCCACAATGACGACATTCTGCTTGGCTAACTCTATTGATGAAGAATCTTGAGATTCATCTTCCTGCAAACGGCGTAAATATTTTGCATGATGATAATGATCACAAACCGCAATCGACAAAACTTTCTTGGCTTCTTCCTGCCGTATTACGAAACGGTCAAGGTGTGCACAGATATCCTTTGGCAGGTAATTAAAATCAAATACATCTACTCTTTGCTTTATTTCCGGTTCCGCGGGAGGCTCCTCCTCTCTCTCCGGACTACTCATGTCTGGAAAAGAATTAAAATCTATTGACTGTCCAAAGTTCTCCTGAAGGAAATCAGTTAATTTTTTTGATATTTCCTCAGGTGAGGGAACTGGAGGTTCGTTTTCTTTTTCACTCATTGATCATCATTATGGTACAATTTAATCAATCTCTCAAGCCTGTCGGAACCTGAAAATTCAGGAACGCCTCTCAGCTTCAAGAATTCTGGACCACAATTCACGAAATGAACTGTCAGTTATGTCAACACTAAGGGTCGCTGAAACGGCCAATTCACCAATCAAGTAAGAAAAGAAAACCTTCTCCTGTAATCTCTCTTCAATGATTTTTTTATCTTTTATATTTTTAACAAAACTTTTTGAAATTGCCCTCAAAGAAGGCCCAGTCACTTGTCCTACCGAAACGCTTGCCTTCCCCTGAGCAGCCCCAAACATATGAACGAATTGGTCACGGTCTGCAGAAACAATTTTCAGATTTCTGACCGAGCCATCCTTCATCTTTACTGGCCCATAATAGCCGTACCTATTGATACCATCGATCACATTCTTCATGAATGATTCGGCAGATTCCCAAGCTTTAACATAATCTTCCTTAACTCCAATAAATTCAGGGTGTCTGAAATTATTGAGTTCAATCACATTAAGGCCTTTCGTGAATCGGTAATCCGCAGAATACTCCTTAACATCAGCCTTCATCTTGAACATTTTCTCAAGTTCTTCTAATCGCAGTTTCGATAACCTTAATTCTTCTGTCTCCTGCTCTTCCGCTTTAAGCCTTAAAGAAACTTCCCTCAAAATTTCAACACGATCCATCATGTGCTCTCTGACCCTTTCGGTCTCTGTCACTGATACCATTTCCTCGGCAATCTGAAGGGCAGAATGCATCTCCTTATAATTCGATTGACGATCAACTACCGGAAATTTACGCAACAGGCTAAGATCTTTTAGGTATGGCTCAATGAGTTCCTTGAATCCATCAATCCATGCATAGTTTTGAGGGAATCTCTGCTTAGAAAAACCAAGAAAGTATCCTTCTGCCTCGTCAAAAGCTCCAAGCTCCCAATTCTGAACACCAATTGCAAGCAGTGCCAATGATTCGAAGCTGTTATTTCCAAATGTGGCTCTATTTTCAAGCCTGACAGGCTTTTCCAAACACAATAATTCGCTGACATTTTTATAAAAAACACAGAGTTTTTTATCTTCATTTCTGTCTGAATAATAACTCTTATCCTTGAGTCGCGTAAAAACGATCCCTGATTTTTTTAATTCTCCCTGCAAAAGCAAACTCAATCCCTGATTGAATAAGGCCCAGTTAGATGTGGGTTGACGAGTTTCACCGGACGAAGCAATTTCACCAAAAACACGTTCAGCGGATCCAAAGGCTTTCATCTCCATCATCTTAATTGCACCTTGAAACTTTTCGGTAGTTGATTGATTGCCCCCCCTAACAATCTGAACACCCTCTATTCCTTTATTTACCTCAATCCCATTAGAAAAATTATCTTTAAACTCATTCCAAAAAAACATCATTGCCAAAAGAATAACAACGCCTCCGACCGCCATCATTCCCCTTTTAATAATTAATTTCTCTTTTCTACTGATATGATCAATTCGCAGTGATCCTGAATTGACAAGGAGCACAGATGACTGACTTAATTTATTGCGGGCCTGACTAAAATGGCTTGCAAGATCCTGATATGAATCATACCTGTCCTGCGGTTCCCTTGCCATCATGCGATCAATTAGTTCACAGGTCGAAACAGAGACATGCGGAGCACTCATCTCAATACTAACTTTTTTCTGTTTCAGTAATTTAAGCTCCTCAATGGAAGGCGTGTCCGAAGAGCATGGCGGCTCACCAGCTAATGCATGAAAAAGCGTGGCCCCAAGGCTATAGATGTCACTCCGGAAATCTTCTCTTACCCCGTACAGTTTTTCAGGAGGGACGTAATACGGGGTTGCCCACATTTCTCCTAGTTCCGATCCTTTAGAAATCTCTGACCGGGCCAATCCAAAATCAACTATCTTAGAAATTCCATCCTCTGAAAATAATATATTCCCAGGCTTAATGTCCCGGTGTATTAGATCCTCCGCATGAGCAGCATTCATTCCTTGAACCAATTCAGATCCTATATCAAGAACCTTCTTTTCACTTAACTTGCCTTCCAAGTGAATCATCTCATCAAGCGAACTCCCGCCGACTAACTCCATGGCCATGAAATAATGATCCTGGTCACTGCCAGCAGAAAACACCTTCACTACATTTGGATGACTGATCGAAGCTGTGATCTTAGCTTCCTTCTCAAATTCCGCTGCCCTCCCAGCGTCCTTGCTGAAATCCGGATTTAAAATCTTAAGCGCTACGAGCCGATCCAGAGTCTGGTCCACCGCACGAAAAACTCGGCTCAGACCGCCCTCTCCAATTTTCTTTTCAATTCTAAAGTGCAGAAAATCTGCCCTCACTCGGATCGCAGTCGAACATTCAGGGCAAATGACTTTGGAATAGGGATCACAAGAAGAAACATCCATGATTACGCCACAGCTCGGGCATGCATTCATTAAATGCTTGGATTTAGGGGCATTCTCCATCAATGACAACTTATCACTCCTTCAGGATACCGCAAAAGCTTGTAATACCTTCATTGCACAAACTACTCATCAGAGCAATCTTATTAGTGAGCAAGTCTATGCAATTTACTGTTAAAAGAGTGGAACAAAGCAATTTAAGAATTGATCGTTTCCTTGCAGAAAAACTTCCTGACTTATCAAGATCAAGGCTCCAATCCCTTATCAAAGACGGCCACATTATTCTGAACGGAAATTCAACCAAATCGAGGCAAGTAATCCGTGAAGGCGACATAATAAGAATCACCATACCCCCGCTAGTTCAGCCAGAAGCAAAACCTGAGAATATAAAACTTAATATATTATATGAAGATGAACACCTGATCGTCATCAACAAACCGCATGGCCTGGTCGTTCATCCGGCCGCAGGCAATCCTGACGGAACACTTGTTAATGCGCTTCTTCATCATTGCAATCACCTGTCAGGAATTGGCGGTGTTGAAAGGCCAGGAATCGTGCACCGACTTGATAAAGACACTAGCGGCTGCCTAGTAGCAGCCAAGTCCGATACAGCACACAGACGCTTGGTGGAATCCTTTGCAAATCGGCAGGTGAAAAAAATTTACCTGGCAGTGGTCAACGGTTGTCCTAGCACAGAGTCTGGAAAAATAGAAAACCATATTGCCAGAAGCTCTAGGGACCGTCAAAAAATGACCGTCGTAACACCTCCGAAAGGCAAGTTAGCCATAACTGATTATTTCGTTATTAAAGCCTCACAAAAGGCATCACTCATCGAATGCCATCTCCTCACAGGACGAACCCATCAAATAAGGGTTCACATGAAATCCTTAGGTAATTCAATTCTTGGAGATCCGATCTATTCAAGAAGCGCAAAACAAAACGTCCAGGCCACGAGACTAATGCTGCACGCCTGGAAACTCAGCTTTGTCCACCCTAAAACAAAAGAAGAAATGCATTTCCAAAGCGACCATCCCGCCGAATTTGATAACTGGATGAACTAGGAAAACTGCTTTGAT
Organism: Verrucomicrobiales bacterium; assembly: GCA_013213965.1. Lineage (GTDB taxonomy): Bacteria > Verrucomicrobiota > Verrucomicrobiia > Verrucomicrobiales > DEV007 > EC70. The sequence continues at coordinate 5,423 of JABSSR010000228.1, forward strand.
ATCATTTTAGTTAATCTTTTGCGTCCAGCCAAACCTGCCCTAAGCATAATGCGTTTCACTTCTGCTCGACTCACTTTGACCCTGGCACAAAGATTATCCCACTCCGCATTCTCTATCAGTTTGAGTGTCCTTGCCCCGATCAATGCGGGTAGGCTTGTTGCAAAACGCACCCTTGATCGATTCA
>JABSSR010000229.1 GCA_013213965.1 Verrucomicrobiales bacterium
ATGAAATACCTAGAGCCTGGGACCGACTAGCTACTCCGATGGGACAATGGAAAAGAGGTTGGGGCATCTTCTTTGCCTATGGTAATGGGAAGCATCGGGAAGATGGTAAAGGACACAAGAACCTAATGGAATTTATTGTAGAAAAAGATACAGATCTTCCGGACGGGCTCCTGGCCGAGAGCGCTATCTCACAACTGACACAATTCAAAGATGGTAAAGAACCTTTCTTCATGGGGCTAGGTTTCTTTAAACCTCACCTTCCATTTGTTGCTCCAAAACAGGACTGGGATGCCTTTGAAAAAATCACCATTCCTGACCCTTCAGACCAGAAGCCCTTTGATTCACCCTACAAGCATGGCAGCGGCGAATTCTTTAAGTACTCGACTCCGTATGAGAAGAAGCGGCCCCTGAATCGTAAATCAGCCAATATGGCAAGACGCGCCTACCTTGCCTGCGTGAGATACGTTGATCGACAAATTGGCAAAGTCCTAAGCCACCTTGAAAAAACTGGCCTTTCAAAGAATACGATAGTTGTGATCTGGGGTGATCATGGTTGGCACCTTGGTGACGCACAGCAGTGGGGAAAACATACCCCATTCGAAATCGCCAACCGCAGTGTCCTCATGATGCGAACTCCCGGCATTGAGGGAGGATTCTCAACAAATGCTCTGGCGGAAACACTAGACATTTACCCCACATTACTTGATTTATGTGAACCCGGATTCAACAAAACACATCATCCTCTGGACGGTGTTTCTCTGGGCCCAATACTAAGAAAGGAAAAGGAATCGGTCCGCAAATATGCGACTAGTTACTGGAGAGACGCAATCAGCGTTCGTTCCAAAACGCATCGCCTCGTTGCCAAGGTACAGGGTGGTAAAATTGTAAATAAAGAACTCTATGACTTGAGAGAAAGGCTGGACACCGTCGATAATATTTTGCCTAAGGACTCAGAAATCGAGGAGGAACTCACGAAGCAGATTCCAGACAGAAAATAAGTCTTAGCACTTTAACTGGCATTGGTCTCAGAAGGCTTGAAAGTCAACCTGACCCGCATCCTCTCAAGGTGAGGTTCATGATCAATCTGAGGTTCCTGAAAAAGGTAGAATCCTCTCTTTTCAAAGAACAGGATCCTTTCACGACAGTCGCCCCTGATTACCTCAATGTCTGATTCTTCCCTGTACCAGTCCGTCTCAGCAATGAGTAACCTTTTTGGATTACAAAATCTGCTGACTAGTCCGTCCTGATAATCTTGGATCGATGAAAAAATAGACACAATAAATTCTGATTAGGGTTTAGCTTGAGCATCTCTGTGCAATTTCCTCGCCGGCGATTCTGCCCGTTGTCCATGCACTTTGAAAATTAAAGCCGCCAGTCAGACCATCAACATCCATAACTTCACCAGCAAAAAATAAATTCTCAACTAAACGGCTTTCCATCGTTCTAAGATCAAGGTCTCGCAAAAGCACACCACCACAGGTAACGAACTCCGCTTTGTTCAAGCTTTTCCCGGACACCTCAAATTCCTCCGATATAAGCGATTTAATTATTTGTGCAGTCGCCTGCCTTGTAAGTTCTGACCAGATCTGACCATCAGCAACACCGGCCCCTGATACAATTCGATTCCATAGCCTATTTGGCACATCCTTTATGGGACTCCTCCTCAGAATCTTTCTTGAACCATTTGAGTTTCTTTCAGACTCAATTTTCTGACTTAATTTCTCCGAGTTCCAATCTTCACCAAGCCAGTTTACATGTATCTTGAATTCATAGTTCAATTGCTCCAATTCCCTCGCACCAAGGGCCGAGAGCTTAAGTATTACAGGGCCACTGAAGCCCCAATGTGTAATCAGGAGAGGTCCGGTACTTTTCATTCCAAACGAATCGACCCCGACACAAGCACTGGGAACTGAAAGCCCAGACAATTCTGTTAATTGATCATCCTTTACTACAAAAGTGAATAGTGAAGGGACCGGAGATGTGAATTCATGCCCTAGTGATTCCAGTAAATCTCTGGAATTAGATGATCGTATACCTCCCGTAGCAACTAATAGATAATCCGCCTCGACAGGATCTTCTACGTCATTAATCCAGATTCTGAAAGAGCCATCATCAGACTTATCAATCCTATGAACACAACAGTTATTTTTTGCCTTAATTCCTTTTCCCTTTGCAACACCTGTCAGACAATCAATGACGGTCTGGGAGGAGTCCGTGACTGGAAAGATCCTGCCATCCTCCTCAGTTTTAAGTTCTACCCCATTCTCTCTGAACCACCATACAGTATCTTCCTGGCTCCAACGGGACAAGGGACCGATGAGTTCACGTTTCCCTCGAGGATAGTGCTCGGCAAAATCAAACGTATCCTCAAGGCCATGAGTCACATTGCAGCGACCCCCACCGGAAATTTTGACCTTAGTAAGAAAATTACTGCCCATCTCAAGGACACGAATATCCATCTCACCCTTTGCACTCTCAGCACATGCAATCGCACCAAAAAATCCCGCGGCTCCACCACCAATAACAGCGATACGGGGGACCTGATCAGGAATCATTAAAATGAAATTAATTCAATTTCAAAGTAAAGGGTCGCTTTGGGAGGAATCACACCTGGATATCCGGCCTCACCATACCCAAGCTGATAGGGAATCTTGAATTGATATTTACTACCTGGGTTCATTAATTGAAGGCCTTCTGTCCACCCAGGAATCACACCAGAAAGAGGAAAGGTCGTGGGCTCATTGCGGTCATATGAACTATCGAACTGCTCTCCATCCTCAAAGCAACCCATATAATGTACGGTAACAGTGCTCGAAACTTCTGGCTTGTCGCCTTCGCCCTCTTCAAGTGATCGATACTCGAGGCCAGTATCAGTTTTGATATAAGGTTGATCGGATTCAGTTAGAGGCATTCTAAGGAGTTCGGATGAATTGGAGCTTTGTGCAAGTAGTAATTTAATTGATCAATCCCTTAAATTAAATCAATCCAATGAGATCTTTTAAAAATGATCCAAGATGCAACAAACATGAGGCATAAAAAAACCAATCAGGTCGTGATCGCTGCTCTTGCATCTGTCAATCCTCCACTCTTTTCAAGATAGTAGTCATAATCACCCGCATATTTGGTGAGGTTACCATCCTTGATGTGCCAGACATTGTTCCCTAATTTCCTGATGAAATTCACATCGTGAGATATAAAGACCAGCGATCCTCCATAATTTGAAAGTGCTATAATTAATGCGTCAATCGAGATCAGATCCAAGTGTGTGGTTGGCTCATCCATCAGAAGCAAGTTCGGTGGATTGAGCAAAAACTTAACCAGATTTAAACGACTCTTTTCCCCTCCTGATAAGACTTTTGTCTTCTTAAACACATCCTCTTTTCTAAATAAGAATGAACCTAAAACTCCCCTGCACTCATCTGAAGTTAAATCAACAGCAGCCTCCACACATTCATCAAGAACACTCTTTTCCGGATCAAGAGTCGCTGCACGGTGCTGGCTAAAGTAACCGATCCGGCAATTGTGTCCAAGGTCCCGTTCACCGGATTGAAACTCCAACTCACCGGCCATAATTTTAATTAATGTTGATTTACCGGATCCGTTCGGACCCACGAGAGCAATCCGATCACCCCTCTCAATGTCAACGTTAAGGTTCTCATAGATGACATTTTCACCATAAGCCATGTTCACTCCCTTAAGACTGACAACTCTCTGACCACTCCTCGTAGGCTGCGGAAACTGAATCTTAAAAAGCTTACGGATCGGTTTCGGCTTCTCTAGCCTCTCCATCTTATCAAGCTGCCTTTGCCGGCTCTGAGCCTGGGCCGCTTTGGAGGCAACGGAACGGAAACGATCTATGAATTCCTGGTTCCTCTCAATTTCTTTTTGTTGATTCTTCCAGGCTTGCAATCGCTGATCGAAGCGTTTTTCCTTTTCCTCTTCAAATTCCGAATAACTACCCTTGTAGCTGACTAACTTTTTATCCTCGATATCGTATACAATCTTGACCAAATCATCCATGAAGGCGCGGTCATGGGAAATGAGAAGCACAGCACCGGGAAAGTTGGAAAGGTACTGCTGAAACCAAAGTAATGCTTCAAGGTCTAGGTGATTAGTTGGCTCGTCCAGCATGAGCAAGTCAGGCTCCATAGCCAATATCCTGGCTAAATGAGCTCGCATGACCCAGCCTCCACTCATTTCCTTGGCTGCCCGATCAAAATCTGATTCCTTATAACCAAGTCCACGGAGCATTTTTTTGGACTTCGCTTCAAGACCAGGGTCACTTAGTGCATCAAACTTAGCCTGAGCCTGATAATATTCAGCGCATTCAATCTGCCCAATGCTTTCCAGTTCCTGTAATTCTTTCTCTATCTCCTCAAGGATACCTGCTTGTCCGGTTGCAATTTCAAGAACCGTCTCGTCCCCAATCGCCTCACCTTCCTGTGGAAGAAACCCAAGAGTGGTCCACTCATCGCGTTGCACTTCTCCCGAATCAGCACTGTCTCTGGATAGTATAATATTAAAAAGGGTTGATTTGCCGGCTCCGTTAGGACCGACAAGGGCAATGAAGTCCGAATAATTAATCGTGAAACTGGCATCCTCGAACAGGACCCGGCCACCAACTGACTTGGTTGTCTTACGAAGATTTAGCATGAACGGATATTATCTTGGTCTTGGCATTGCAGCCCCTGATTCTTTGAGCCAGGACTGTAATTTACCTTTGAGTCTTGAAGCTAATTGCGGGAACTCACCAGATAGATCGTTCTTCTCACTAATGTCCTTCCTAACATTATAGAGCTCGACACTGTCCGTATCATAAAAGTGAAGCAACTTGTGATCTCCTTCACGGATCGCTGATCCGAGGCGATTGTCGCGATGGAAGGCAAAGTTCGGATAATGCCAGTGGATGGCTCTCTCCTTTAATTTTTTTTCACCCTTGAGGTGAGGTAAAATATTCTCACCATCAACTGGGGAATTTGGGTCGAGGCTGAGTCCTGCCGCATCCAAGATAGTCGGATAGAAATCAGTCAAGATTATCGGCGTTGGATCTGTCATTCCTGGTTTTACTTTTCCTGGCCACCTGACAATGAGAGGCACCCTGATTCCTCCCTCATAGAGATGCCCCTTGTCTGCTCTCAATGGTCTCGCGTCACCGACTCCACCAAAGGGACCATTATCGGAACTAAAGATAACAAGGGTCTCATCAGAAATTTTCATCTCATCTAATGATCTTAGAACTTTGCCGATGGCGCTATCCATCGCCTCTATCATGGCCGCATAGCGGTGATCTCTGTATCCCCGCACGGGTAAGTCCTTGTATTTTTCTACTAGTTCAGCCGGTGCTTCCATGGGCCAGTGAACAGTATAATTCCACAAAGCGACAAAGAATGATTTTTTCTTTGATTTTTGTTCACCAATAAAAGCAATGGTTTCATCTGCTAAACGGTCTGGGAGGTACTCTCCCTCCTTTCTATTCGGCAAAAAATCAATTCTGTAAGGATCAAAAAAAGTTGGAGGACCACCATAAGAACATCCTCCGATATTAATATCAAAGCCTTGATTCAAGGGATTATATTTTTCTTCCCTACCCGTATACAAGTGCCACTTTCCAATGAAAGCCGTAGCGTATCCCGCATCCTCCTTGAGTCTCTCAGCTAGCGTCACATACTTTAGAGGCAGATGATTGAGCATCTGAGCAGGAAGAATCTTGGAATCTTTCGGAGTGAATCTGTCCTGATGTGGCAAGTGATTAGTAATTTGAAGCCTGGCAGGTGATTGACCTGTCATTATAGCAGCGCGGGTCGGAGAGCAGACCGGAGCCGGAGCATAAGCATCGGTAAAACGGATCCCATCTTTTGCCAGAGCATCAATGTTTGGCGTGTGTAGATTTTCATTACCCTGACACCCAAGATCCATCCAACCCATATCATCAATAAGAATGAAGAGGATATTCGGCTTGCCAGCCGATGTTAGAATAAGACAACTAAAGGAGATAATGAATATTAAGAATGACTTCACTCTACAAACATAGACTGCAAAGGTCAGCTTTGCCAGAACCATAACAGATCAGATCTTCATCTAATTTTCCTGATCATCGAGTTCTTGGGATTTAATACGGGCCGCCTGAAAAAAATCACGGAGAATTTGAGCGCTCTGATCTGCTAGGACTCCGGACCTTATCTCGGTCGTATGATTAAGAGTAGGTTGTTCTAGAAGATTGATAAATCCTCCGCCAGCAGCTCCATCTTTCGGAGACGAGCATCCGTAGACAAGGACACGGATCCGGCAATGCACGATCCCACCAGCACACATGGGGCACGGCTCCTTAGTCACAAAAAGATCACATTCGGAAAGCCTCCAATCTCCTACCGATTCCTGAGCCGCGGTTAGAGCTAACATCTCAGCGTGTGCAGTAGCATCCTTGAGCGTTTCGACCTGATTGTAACCGCGTCCAATGATCTGACCATCACTGATAATGACGGCCCCCACAGGAACCTCTTCCATCTTATAAGCCTTCAGAGCCTCTTTTATAGCTTCACCCATGAAATACTCATCACTGTTAAGATCAATGGAAATATTATCAGAAGAAATTGGAGGTATGTCGCTCATAATGAATTATTAATTATAATGTGTCCGGACTTGCAGGTTGCTGAGGTCAGAAGATAGTAGCTACACATGTCAGATTTCAACCAAAGGATAGTAGCACCTTCTCTCCTCGCCGCGGATTGGAGCCGGCTCGGTGAAGAATGCCACCGAGCAATTGCTGCGGGTGGTGATTGGCTGCATCTGGACATCATGGACGGACACTTTGTAGATAATATCTCCTTTGGTCCGAACTTCGTAAAGCATGTTCGTAATATAGTTGCTGATGCCTATCTGGACACGCACCTCATGATAGAACGTCCGGATCAATACATCAGAGATTTCATTGAGGCAGGATCAAGCAACATTACCATACACATTGAACCTGAATATGATGTTGGAGGGACAATAGCTAAGATCAAGGAATCAGAGATTTCAGCCGGTCTGGCACTGAATCCCGTAACTCCTCTCGAACTTGCCGAGCCTTTTCTTGAACAGATAGATATTCTCCTGATCATGACCGTAGTACCAGGATTTGGAGGGCAAAAGTTCATGAAAGAAGAAACCATGCCTAAAGTCGCTCAGGCAAAAAAGATCCGAGACAATAACAACCTCAACTTTCATATAGAAGTTGATGGCGGTATCACACCAGAAACAGCATCCATTGCCGCCGATCATGGAGCAAATGTATTGGTGGCAGGGACCGGGACCTTCAAGGCCGAAGACATGGCAACCTCAATTAAGGAACTGCGAGAATCTTGAATAATTAAAAAATCAAAAGATCTTTATTCTTCCACATCTTCCTGCGGAAAGATGTTACCGGATTCAACCTTTTTAAAAATATCGGAAACGTCTTCCGATTCTTCCATGACTGATTGCACCACATAAATTGGAGATTTCGATTGTATAGCCAAGGCAATACAATCACTAGAACGTGCATCGATTTCTATTATTTTTCTTTCCTCAATTTCATTCTCAGCTGAAATAATGAGCCTTCCATAATAAACACCATCCTTGAAATCATTCACAATCACCCGCTCCACTTTGGCTCCAAGAGATTCCAGAGCATGCCCAAAAAGATCATGAGTTTGAGGACGTTCCTTTGGCAGGTCCTTGAGAAACATCATGATCGCATTACCGACCATTTGATCGACATAAATAATAATGATCTTTTCATCATTACCAATAAAAATCCCGCACCCACCGCTCGTCGGCAAAGTTCCTTTCACCTGAACCTCGACTACACTACTACTCATAAAGATAAGAATAAAATCTGATCAGCCATTCGAGTCAATGAATAAGAGCACCGCAGTTTCCTAAGAGACTTTCCAGATCGTATCATTACTTGATTCCTTCTTCTCGATAGCGACGTGACAAATCCACATAATTGTCGGCCCATTTTTTAAGTGATTTTTGTTCATCCTCACTGAGCGACTTTACAACCTTCGCCGGAGAACCTAGAACCAATGATCCTGGTGGAACCTCAGTCCCCATAGTCACCAATGCCCCGGCACCTATAATGGAACGGGCTCCGATCCTCGCACCATCCATCACTATCGAGCCCATTCCCACAAGAACTTCATCATCTATCGTACAGGCATGGAGGATTGCTTTATGCCCGACCGTCACATATTGCCCAACATATGTCCCTTGATCGCATTCCAAATGGAGCACGGAACCGTCCTGAATATTAGATCTGGGACCAATCACAATCTTTTCAATGTCCGCTCTCAAAACGGAACCATACCAGACACTTGCCTCCTCCCCAATACTGACCGCACCTATGAGATCAGCACTATGAGCAACGAAGGCACTGGGATGAATTTCAGGAACCGAATCAAGTAAGTCTTTTCGCGACATAACAATATTGAAATAATTAAAAGATTAATTTCATATCTTCGAACTAAAATGCCTCGGCCGCAGCAAAGAATCCAGCGGCTTTGTGAAGCGTTTCTTCATATTCGGCCAGTGGATCAGAATCTGCAACAATTCCGGCACCGACATGGAAGGACAATTTCCCAGATTTAATAATTCCTGTACGGATCGCAATACTGAACTGACTTTCCCAATTTACTCCTAGATAGCCAATGACCCCAGTATACAAGCCTCGTGGACAATGCTCCAGTTCCTCGATGATCTCAAGAGCGCGGAGCTTGGGTGCCCCACTAATTGAACCTCCCGGGAAACAGGCACTCAATGCACTAAGATGATCATTCCCTAACTTTAATTGACCCTCAATCGAACTGACGAGGTGAAAAACCTGAGAAAACCTTTCAAGCTTTAATAACTCTGCAACACGAACGCTCCCATACTCACAGACTCGCCCAAGATCATTCCTCTCAAGATCTGTTATCATTACAAGCTCCGCAATTTCTTTTGGAGAAGTCATTAATTCATAAGCAGAACGCTCATCCTGCCCCGGATCATTAAACCTGGGACGAGTTCCTTTGATGGGCCTCGTCACCATTCCAAGACCACTCATGTTTAGAAAACATTCAGGGGAAGACGAAATGACTGCTCGTCCGGAAATTTCATAAAAAGCAGCATAGGGTGATGGGGAACAGTCCCGGAGCCTCAGATAAAGATCAAAAGGATCCCTGTAATCAGGCCAATCTGCCTCAAAGCACTGGGACAGATTTACCTGATAAATATCACCGGCCACGATGTATTCCTTGGCCCTTTCAACCATCGAACAAAACAGGTCTGGTCCAAGACCACCGGAGAAGGGAATATTAGAAATATGTCCGTCTTTAGAATCATTATGATTCATCCACTTTGATAGATCTCCCACATCGAGCCACTCTTTATGGTCGTGGCGGAAAATTAATAATTTTCTGTACCTGCCAAAGTGGTAAGACCCATCAAATTCAACGTGCCCGAATAATCCACCCAAAGGTACACCACAATCTACCTGCGCACAGGACTCTTCGTCTTCTTTGAGAATCTTTCTTAACTTATCCAGATCCTCATTCAATTGCCCACTAACAATCATGTCTGGCATAGCACCTATAATTGATACCATTCCCGGCGCAGTCAGTTCAGATGATGTGGTAGCCGTATCGAAAAAAAGAAATCCCGGCAAATGCCTCAACCGCTTAGCAACCTGAACAGGAGATAAACTCAAATCCAGAGAACGCGGTGTTACCGGTGTGTTAGCTGAGGAATGCATAAATTTCTATTTTAAATATAAAACACTCAATTCAGGAATAATTCTACTTCGTAATGAAGGGATTTCGCTTCTTATGCTATAATGGGTTATAGTTGCTCATCGCATGCCTTCCTCCAAAAAAAAGAAAGTATTAATGCCTAATTTTGGCTACAAAATAACAATACTCATACTAATAGGAACCATGCTCACTTTATGGTTAATGGGCAACATTCAGATTAGCCCTCAATTTAATTTCAATCAGGAAGTTTCGCAGAACGACCCTGCCACTGCGCCCCCTTCTGTAAGCAAAATCGAAACAGAAACAAATAGAGAATTTCCAAAAAAAAACATCACCGATCAGCAAGCCGTAGTCACAACTCCAACCCCTCCGACCCCAGTCCCGGTCCCAACTAAGCTACCAAAAGAATTACTCCCATCATCTGAACCTGAGGCGTCAGAAGAACCCATCATAACCAATGATAACTTCACTATTTCAGAACAAGATCAAGAGATTCTCGAAATCATTGAGATTGGATCTGCTTTAAGAAAGAAGGGAGAAACTCTGGAATCTCTTAAAAAACTACGGAAAGCAAAAGAAGATTCACCACAAAATCCACGAGTCATGTGGGAACTTTATTTAACTTATGAATCAATGTCCCTGAAGCAAAAAGCGGAAGACGAGCTAACCAAGATAATGGAGCTTGGTGAAGATAGGGGCGGTGAATATTATCAGATCATAAAACTGAAAAAGGATTCTGATGGCGGATCAGAAACAAGGAAGAAAAGTGTTGGATTTTTATTTGGTTCGGTGCGTGCTAATGCCAAACCTCGAGAAGGGAAAGGCGAATCCGTTGAAATTAAAATGGAAATTATTTCCAGTATCAACGAGCCAGTTGAACCTAAAGATATTTCACTAGTTGTCGATTTTTACGATCTTGTTAATGGGATCAAGATTGAAAGGACACGTGCTGATCCGCCCTCTGCAACGTGGACAACAAAACCAATTGATTGGCAAACATCAAACATAGAAATCATTAACTGGAATTATTACATGCCCGAACTATCGCTAGAGGATATTAAGCGCTTCGGCAAACGCTCTTACCATGGGTTCGTTGCAAGACTCTATTACAAGGACCTCATTCAGGACATTTATGCAGAACCCAGAATTCTCTTAGAGCCGAAAAAATTAGGCAGAGAATCATTCATCGAAGGTTCGTTATTTCCAAATTAAAAAAGTAGCTAATTACAAGCTTCCTAGAAATAATATGCTTTCCTTTATTATCTCAAATAACACAGAAATTACTAACATCATTGTCAGTACTCTGGAAAGATTTGAAGAATATCATATAAAAGTTTGCGAATCTCCAGAAACAGCACTCGAGGAGGCATTGCAAATAAATGAAATAGACATTCTCATTGATGCTACAAACTCGCTAGATGATTTTCAGGAAACAATCTTAAAAGAATATCCGGAAATAAAAATATG